>CAYYOU010000177.1:0-3231 GCA_964473425.1 uncultured Candidatus Izemoplasmatales bacterium
GCAACAATAAGTCCACTAACTGTACCTAATACAGTTGCAAACGCTATTGCTGATACAATTGCAAATATCCAAATTCCAAATGTCTGGGCCAGTAATGGCGCACTCATATTGGAATTACTTAGGTCAACTGCTCCATTAACCATTGCTCCAAGACCCATAAACATTGTCAAAATATAGAAGAATCCAATCGCAGAAATAGCTACGATAGTTGATTTTCTTGCTGCCGCAGGACTTGAAACCGTATAATATCTAATTAAGATATGTGGTAACCCTGCAGTTCCTAAAAATAGAGCAAGCATTAAACTCACAAAATCAAGTCTAGTCCATATAGTAGCTCCTTTGTCAGTATCCACTTTAAATTGCAATCCAGGTGTTAATACATCTGCACCATCAACCTCATGTTGATAGAAGACAGTTAGAACATTAGCTCCATCTTCAATTACTTCTTTTTCCCATAGAACAACTTTTCCTTCTCTGATTTTTTCAATAAATTCAAAAACCCCAACAGGTCCAGTATCTCCGGTTGCGCTACCATCAACTTCACTCATATGCCCTACTAAAAAGAATTGAGCGTCATCTCTTGGTGCACCATTATATAACACATCTCCATTACTTAAGTGAGTAATAAAAAGTGTTTCTTTTAAAACGTTTTCTTCGATATTTACTTCCCAAATTGATTCCTTAGTTCCATCCATAATTCTTACAAACCAATAATCATCACTTTTCAAAGTGTCTGTAATATTATGAGAGCTATCTGTCAAGGTGACAGTATCTCCTACAATATTATCAATTTCGAGCTCAATAAATATATGATAATCTCCAGTTCTACTTTCAGGTGCAGTTGAAATACCCTTTGTCAAAATCATAATTGTTAACACAACACTGAATACAATCAGTAGTCCACCTTTTAAAAACTGAACATAAGTTGTACTTGTCATACCGGCTGTAGCAACAATTAGGATTACAATAGTACCAACCATTACTACTCCAATCCAATATGGAATGCCAAGTAACGGTTCTACAAGAGATCCCGCACCTACCATTTGAGGAATCAAATAAAACATTGATACGATTAATGTGCTTAATGCAGCAAATAACTGAATCCCCTTGCTGTTAAACTTTGCATCTAGTGCATCAGCAAAAGTATACTTTCCAAGTTTTTTCATTGGTTCTGCTACAACAAATAAAGCAACTATCCAACCTGCAAGATAACCAATAGAATACAAAAATCCATCATACCCTGCAATACTAATCATTCCACATATTCCAAGGAATGATGCAGCACTTAAATAGTCACCTGCAAATGCAATCCCATTAACACCCCAATGAATGTTTCCTCCTGCTTTAAAATAACCATCAGCAGTTTTAGATTTTTTAGAAAAGTAGTATGAAATAAATAAAACAAATGCAACAATGAACATAAAAATCATTACAGCTATTGTACTCGCTTCATATTTCATTATTTGTCACCTTCTTTATTCAAAAGTGCCATTTCATTTTCCTTTTTGGTGCATAAAAAATTGTAAATTAGAGCCATAATTAAAGCTAAAACTATTAATCCAAGTCCATAAAAAATAGCTAAATTTACTTTCAGAATAGCTACACCCATTAATTTTGGATTAACGGTATTAATTATAATAAATCCACAATATACAATAAAATAAATAATAAACATCCTAACTCCGAGCTTTGACTTATATTCGCTGCTCCCATCTTCTTTCCATTCTGTACTAGGTCCGTGTCCCATTTTATTCTCCTTAAATTCGTATAGTATAGGATAATAATACACTTTAAAATATCAAAACTCAAAGTGATAAATAATAATTTATTATAATCAATAATAATTTGATATTCAAACAAATGTCTTTTCCTTCAGAAATAAATATATGTTATAATATTAGAACATGTTAGACTACTAAAAAAAAAATTAGGAGTGATATGTATGAAAGAAAAATTTAAGATATATTTATTTTTAACATCATTATTTTTCATGTTTGCACCATTTTCACTAGGTTTAACCGTTATTTACTTTGAAGATACATTACTAACGGAATGGACAAGTGGGCTCATAGTAAATGTTTGTCTTTGGGCTATACTCGGTATTGTTATAGGTATTTTAATTAAAAAGAAGAAAATACTCAATCCAACACGGCTAGAATTAAAATTACTTTTGTTTGGAATATTATCTAATGTTGTTCTATATTTCTACACTTTCCAAAATTCTCTTAAAATAGATCACTTTATCACAATATACTTCTCTATGATATTAATACTTCTACTATACCAAGTAATCATTGATCGTAAGAAATTCAACTATGAGTTATGGATCATTGCTGTATTGTTTTTTTCAATCGACATCATTCATTTTAATTTCGTAAGCTCCCATAATGATCTTGTCGAGACCGATTATATTAATGCGAATTTAATTCAGCGTATTATGTATATTTCAATTCCTCTTGCTACATTAGCTTTATTTATTACGAAAATCAGGAAATACCATGTTATGGATTACTTTGCATATGTATTCATCGGTATAATCGCTCTAATGCCATTAATATTCTTTGAAAGCATAGATTCTGAAAACAAGTTTATCCTCACCCTTAATTTACTAATACCATTTGTTATTATTACAGATTTAATAGTATCTAAGATATACAAGAAGTTTAATATTTATAAAATTACATTCTATATACGAATGGGAACAATCGCATTACTGATTTACATTTACGAAGATGTACATTATTTTGTGAAGGGCTCATTTAGTTCGCTTAATCTTGCAGAACTAGTGATGATTACTTATGTTATAATTATATGTAATTTAATTGAATATTTGATTCCAAAAAAAATATAAAAAAAAGATCCTCAGTTATTAATTTGACTGAGGATTTTATATAATTTATGATTAATAGTAAATTCCTATAATTATATATATGATAATCTTAAATAAATAGTATTGATTGTACTTATCGACTATACTATAACATTTTATTATATTGAATAAAATACTACTGTATGTATACATATCACTAATTATATTGTAAAGTTCAATGACAGTATATTCATTTCTTTAAAAGATTATACTAGTTCTGCATATTGCTTATTTGCTCTTTTTCTGTCTTTTTCATTTAAGAGTTTTTTTCTTAATCTTATTGCATCCGGAGTGATTTCTACTAACTCATCATCGGCTATGAATTCGAGGGCTTCTTCTAAAGTGAATCTTCTTGGATCAAG
>CAYYOU010000178.1:0-3217 GCA_964473425.1 uncultured Candidatus Izemoplasmatales bacterium
TGAGAACTATTTGTGATACGGCATCTGTTGTAACATTTTTAATTGCAACTTATTACTCTATAAATAACAATTGGTTACTGGGTAATTATAGTCCCCGAAGTTTACCAGTATGCGGAAGCGGGGTCGTGTGGTGGTGACGCCCACCATGGGGATACACAACCAAAATTCAGACTCTATTTTTTGCATGTGTTTTACACATAAATCAGTAAAAAAGTGTATTCTCACACTTAAGAATACACTTTTTGTTGTATATTAAGTAAATAATTCAGTCTATTTATCCTTGGTTTACTAAAACCTTGTTAACAAACACATCAACGACTATCTTATCAAATTGTGTCCCACTATGTTTTTGTAACTCAGCGATTGCTTCTTTTATAGATAATGGGTTTAATCGATATGGTCTTTCTGCGGTCATCGCATCATATGCATCTGCTACAGCAATTATTTTCGACTCAATCGGAATTTGATCTTCAGTTATTCCATTAGGGTATCCCATTCCATCAATTCGTTCATGATGATGAAGTACTCCTGCTGCTAGGCGCTCATATTCATAAGAAGAATTTAACATTCTACTACCAGATAATGGATGTTGTTGAATGATTTTCCTTTCCTCATCTGTCAATTTATCAGGTTTATCTAGTATATGTAAGTCAATAACAATTTTACCAATATCATGAATTAATCCCATTGTTTTAATATCATTAGTATTTATTTTTGACAGACCCATTTTCTCAGCGATAGAAGCAGAGAGTTCTGATACTCTCATAGAATGTTCTTTAACTGCACTACTCTTTTCAAACAATGTAGTCATGATTGTGTTGATTGTTTGACCACGAATACTATCAATTTCTTCAAGTTTATTTTGATACATAAATGCTTCAGCTGAAGTAAAAACATCATTTAAATCTTCTTGTTCTTCTTTTTTTGAATCTACCCCAAATGAAATTGATAGATTACCATATTCAAAATCAGCATCACCAATTTTTTTCTGAATTCTATTAATCAATTTTTCTGCAGCAGCTGCCCCTGTAGCGGGTAACAACAAAGTGAATTCATCTCCACCCCATCTAGCAGCAACATCGTTGCCTCTGATACTTTTTGAAACAATATCCCCAATCATCTTAAGTAATTCATCCCCTACTTTATGACCAAATGCATCATTGGTTAATTTTAATCCATTTACATCTCCCATAATAATCGACAATGGGAGATTTCTAGGATTATCTAGCCTTTTAAATTGCTCCTCAAAAAATCTCCTGTTATATAGTCCAGTTAATTGATCATGATAACTCATGTGAACTAATTCATCCTCTTTTTGCTTCAATTCAGTAATGTTAAAGAAACTAATAATAACTTCTTTAATCTTTCCGCGTTTATCTAAATAAGGTGTTCCATTTACAGACAACCAAACGATATCACTAAAAATTTGATTATATACACCCAAGATCATCTCTTTTATTTCCTTACCTGATGAAATTACCAAATTTACAGGGTATTCTTCTAAAGGTAAAGGTTCTAAATCTTCTCTAACAAATTTCCAGGTAGGATCTATTGCTGTTTTTCCTTTCATCATGTCATCAGAAAGTCCTAACAACTCACAAGCTTTTTCGTTGTTCATAATAATAGATGTGTCTGCTGCATGTACAATTACTCCTGCTTCTAAATTATGTACTAGTTCACGGTATCTCTTTTCACTAACTTTTAATTTTTTTTGGGCAGTATATATTTTTGTATAATCTCTAAATACCAAAACAACTCCGTGAATTTTCCCATCTTCAAAAAATATAGGAGCAGCACTATCTGCTATAGGAATTTCTTTACCACTTTGAGATACTAAAATTGTATGATTGGCCAATTCCTGTGTCGCTCCAGTTGAAATTACTTTTTCAACAATACTATCACTTTTTATTCCTGTGGTTTCATTATATATTGAGAATACTTCTTCAATATTCTTTCCAATCGCATCTTCTTTGTCCCACCCTGTTAATGACTCTGCAACATTGTTAATTAAAGTAATGCGTCCTTCACTATCTGTGCTTATTACCCCGTCACCAACAGATAGAAGTGTAGTCTCTAAAATAAGACGTTCTTGAATCAAATCAATCTTGTTTTTTCTTTCCTCTGTCACATCAATAGCTACACTCATTGCAATTTTCTTTCCACTAGGTGTTTTTCCTATGTAAGTTGAATAGAAATCCCAAGTAAGCTGTCGCTTATTTTTAGTGTTAATTATAAATTCTCCATCGTGTTGTCTATGTTTTAGATCATATAAGTCATTTATAAAGTTTTTTACAACTTCTTGTTTTCCACCATATGCTTGTTTTGTCCATTTTTCCATAGTTGAAATATCTTTATACTCATATCCTGAAATTTCAGTCCAAGAATCACTTATACTAATTACTTTTCCATCATCTCTATGTATCATTATTGGAATTGGTGCATCTTGAATCACATTATTAAAGACGGTTCCAAGTTCATCTAGATTCTTTTCTGTATCCTTTTGACTCGTTACATTACTAAAAATAGTTACAAAGAAGTTTTTTTCAGGAGAAAAACACTCTACTTTATACCAACTTTTTAGACCGCCAGAATAACTTTCAAATTCACCAGTTAAATTGTTCATAGCGATATTCCCATAGTACTCAATCCAATTAAACTCATCATTCACTATACCCGGGATTACTTCTCTAACTGTTTTTCCGAGAATATCATTTGAAATCAGGCCTGTAAATTTCTCAAATCCCGAGTTCATTTCTAGGAATCTGTAATCGTATGGCTTACCTTTGTCATCAAAAATGACTTCATGATAAGCGTATCCTATTGAAGAATTAAAAATTAAATTTTTATAAAAAGTACTGTTCATAAGCTTTCTCCTTTTAAAAAATCATCTTAATCTAATAGTATAAAGTATTAAATACTATAAATAAATTATAACACGAATAAAAATAGCATTCAAATAAACCAACAACTTGATAGTGTAAAATGCTCCTGTTAAACTGCACAAAAGTTTTATTCTTTTAAATGAACTCAGATTCCGAGGTTCAAAGTAAATCCCTGAATCAATAAGGAATGCATTTTTTCATATATTTTTCTATATTCTTTTTATGTTTTCCATAAACTATAACATGATGATTGCCATAAGGTGAAGTTAAGAAATAAGATACATCATCAAGCTTAATATTTATTTGAGTCCTACACAAATTACTCTCACAAAGAT
>CAYYOU010000179.1:0-3204 GCA_964473425.1 uncultured Candidatus Izemoplasmatales bacterium
CTGAACTTGGATTCCTTGATTTAGCATATGCACCACCATTTGCTGGAGTATGGGATGTAATTGCAGTTGCCGCAAATCAAGTGAAATAAGACAGCTCGATTGAACTGTCTTTTTATTTCTTAAAAGCTTAATATGTATGTTATAATATTTATGAATAAATAGATGAGGTGATTATATGGATTATCGGTTTAAAGTACAAAACAAAGAAATGGACGATTTATTCGAATCAATATTGAAGTTAGAAAATATTGAAGAATGTTATCGCTTTTTTGATGATCTTTGCACAATAAATGAACTTGAAGCTTTTGGACAAAGATTAACTGTTGCTAAGATGCTTCATGCTAAGCAAACTTATCAAGAAATTGAAAAACAAACTGGTATTAGTGCTGCAACAATCAGTAAAATCTCAAAATCATATTCATATGGTCCAAAAGGTTATAAAATGGTAATAGAACGTTTAAAGAAATAGAGTTACTAAAACTTTTTAACATAAAAGGGGTATAAGCTATGAAAATTGTAACTTTAATGGAGAACGGAAGTATTGATAGCAGATTAAAAAGTGCACATGGATTATGTTTTTACATCGAACATGAAAATCATAAAATATTATTTGATTTAGGCCCGAATAACGACTTTGCTTCGAATGCAGAAATTCTCGGAATTGACCTATCTTTAGTAGATATAGTAGTTATATCTCATGGCCATTTTGACCATGGACGTGGACTCAAGAAGTTCATGGAAATAAATAGCAAAGCTAAAATATACCTTTCAACAAATGCTTTTAATAAACACTACAAAAAAATGAAATTTGTGTATATTCCAATTGGTATTAAAAAGCCTAAAGAGATGGATAGAATAGTCTTAATTGATGAAGATACTGAACTTTCTGAAACTATAAAGATATATGCAAACGTGAAACTAACTGAACAAATAATTGGTGATGACTCATTACTAATGAAAAGGAATGGAATATATGTTCCTGATCGATTTGATCATGAAATATACTTCTATGTAAAAACAGAAAAAAATAATGTTTTATTTTCTGGATGTTCACACAAAGGAATTGAAAATATTGTTGATAGATTGTCAAAAAGAGATAATATAAGTTTTAGTCATGTAATTGGCGGATTCCATATGTCTCACTTTGATCCAGAAGATTTAGTTCAAACAACATATCTGGAAGGTCTTGGACAAAAACTAAGTAAATCAAAAGTGGAAAAATATTATTCTTGCCACTGCACAGGAGATATTGCATATGCAGCTTTGAAGCCTCAAATGAAACAAAAACTAGAGAGAATTAAAACAGGAAGTGTTATTGGATTGTAAAAAGCGAGAAAAATACTCGTTTTTTTTATTAATAAATTTGTTTATTTTCCTTAAATATAATGTATAATATTATATGTTATGCCAGTATGGTGGAATTACCGGACCTCCAATATGACCCCGTTTTTGTTATAGGGTAGTTATGATATAATATACTGGCAATAAAATGGCGACGTGGCGGAATCGGTAGACGCGCAAGATTCAAAATCTTGTGGCCGTAAGGTCGTGTCGGTTCGATTCCGACCGTCGCTACCAAAACACAATATTAAACTCAATATTTAGGTATTGAGTTTTTTATATGTGATTTGTTTATACAAAAGTTGATAGAAACACTGCTTTTATTTGACATAATTTATGTAAAGTGGTAATATAAAGTAAAATCGCCCTACTGAATAGGGTAGGGGGTGAGGACTATCAGAAAATTTGAATTTATATTCCCGGATGAATCTATTGACAAAATCTTAGAAAGGTTTTCTTTTAGTGTCTCTAAAGATTTTAAAAAATTAAAAATTGACATAGAAGATTTAAAAAATATATTGTTAGAAAATCACTCAGAGGATAACACTAATCTTACTGGTAGTTTAATATATGGTTCTGATGAAATTGGGATACGAAAGATTCGATTATCCAAAGGTAAAGGTAAAGGGAAGCGTGAGGGATATAGACTGATAGCACTGGTTTTAAATGTAAAAGGTAAAGCATATGTATTACATATATATGATAAAAAGAAGAAGACAATATTATCTGACGGTGACAAAGATAACTTGAAGTTGTTATTGAAGAGTTTTCCAAAATAGTTTTATATAAGGAAAAGGGTATAAGTGTGTTGAAAACACTAAAGAAAGGTGAGGAATTGAAATGGATAAAAAGATTACAAAAGATTTTTGGAGTGAGTTTGAAAAAACCGGTACAAAAATAGTTTTTGAAATGCCTGAATTTAGCAAAATTGTTAAAAAAATATTTGTTAAAGACTTAAGAAAAAATCTGGGTTTTACTCAACAAGTCTTTGCTAACTCTATTGGAGTAACAAAAAAAGCTGTTGAAAAATGGGAACAAGGTATAAATCCGGTTTCCGGTCCAACAGCACGATTGATGTACTTGTTGAATGACGATAATGATCTAATACAAAAAATATATAAAGCAGAAATTCATAGGGAAAATGAAGTAGAGTTTCAGTTTAAATCTTTTTTGGATTATTATATTGAAGATAGTATTCCGTTTATACAAAAAGAAAAACCCGTATCTTATGGAATTTCATTTGAGAATATAAAATCAGATATAGATTTCCCGGAAAACAAATACAATTTAGTTTTAGGAGGTAATAGTGAATGGACAAAAAAAACAAAATCCCAGTCTTCAATATGTTAGGTTATAATATACAATCAGTAAATTATAAAAGAATTGGTAATGAGCTATTAGACGAGATTAGGATTAATATATTGAGCAAAAAGTATGACGAAGACACAAAAATATATTCCTTAGTTTTGGGGTTAGAGATAGATTTTGAAAACTCAAAGGGGAATAAAATCGAGTTACTAGGTGGATTCAAAATTAATGACGATAAAATTCTTGAAGAAGAAAACAATATAGTTTCAATATTTTCTGCATCGTTATTTCCCTATTTAAGAAATACTTTGCAAAATTTAACATCAGATAATAGAGTATCAATTAATATCCCAACAATTGATTTGAGATATTTAGATTTAGCACATGGAATATCTTTAAAACAAGACAAAAAACAGGTATAGTTTTTAATCGTGTCTTTTTGATAGTCACTTTGGTAGACACTCAAGATTCAAAATCTTGTGGCTTTACGGTCGTGTCGGTTCGATTCCGACTACTGGTACCAAATTAAATAATAAATGCTCTATATGAGCATTT
>CAYYOU010000180.1:0-3144 GCA_964473425.1 uncultured Candidatus Izemoplasmatales bacterium
CAAATTTTCTCTTTTTGCACTACTTTTTTTATATTTTATATTCATCTCTTTTGTACTAAAAAGAGCAAATAATCTCGTGTTATGAACCATCTTATTAAAATTCTATTCAGTGTATCATAACGTTTTGTAAAGGCCTTATAACCAACATGTTTGTTTCTAATCTTTCTAGAAACTTAAAGGAATACGAATTAAAAACATTCTAGATCTTCACAATTTATTGATTGTCCTGTTATTGATTGATATGCGTCTAAAATTCATCTTTCCATTAAACTTTTGACACTACCTTAAGTTCTATTTTTTAAGGCAATTTGAAGTCTATGTGCAATTGGTGCACCTACAAGTCCAGCAAGTATCGCTTCAAATATACCATTTGTTAGCATTATTCCATAAATGAATGGAAATACTCCAGTGAATGTAGCTGAATCAGCAAAGAAGATATACATTGGGATCAACACTAGTACTGTATGTACAATTGTTGAAATTACAAATGTAAATGTTATTGCTGTAAATTTGTTTGGAATATGTGTTGTAAAGAATTGATATATTAGATATAAGAAATATCCAAACAGAACTCTTGGTAATACTGAAACTAATGGGTTTTGGAAAATAAATGATGCAGGCAAAGTAGGTCGAATATACGCAACCATTAAGCTTGCTAATCCAAACGCCAAACCAAGTGCAATACTTACTTTTTTTCCTCCAAAGACTCCACCAATTAAAACTGGAATATGAATTATGGTAATTGATACAATACCAAGTTCAATAAATCCAAGCCATGGTACATTTGCCATTACAAAAATAATGGCAGCAAAAATCGCTATCGTAGTGATTTCTAATACTCTTTTGTCTCTCATAAAACTCTCTCCTTTTTAGGCCTCAATGAGGTCCCATAATTTGATTTATGTTTTTTTACTTAAACATTACTTTTAATTGTTTTTACAGTTTCTATATCAAACATTCTAATTATTTTATAAACAATCTTTTTAACTTCTTCATAATCATCAGTTGAAATCATTGAAGTTGTTGAATGAATGTATCTTGCTGGCATCCCTATAGTAGCAACTAGTACACCGTTTTGAGCAAGTTGCACTCTTGCGGCGTCTGTTCCACCTTTAGATTGATAATATTGAAATTTAATATTATTTTCTTCAGCAGTTTCAGTGATAAATTTTTTCATTCCTCGGTGCATGATAGCACTTGGATCCAAAAATCTAACTAGAAATCCACTTCCTATTTTACCACTAATTTCATCTCCACCAAAAGAATCTGCACATGGAGAACAATCAATTGCGATAAAGACATCTGGCTTTATCATATAAGCTGCTGTTTGAGCACCGCGCAATCCAACTTCTTCTTGGACTGTAGCTCCTACATATAGTTCACAATTTAGATCTTCTTTTTTTGTATCTCGCGCTATTTCTAAACTCATTCCACAACCAAAACGGTCATCCCAAGCTTTAGAAAATATTTTTTTGCCATCTTTGCTTACTGTATAATCATTTCGAGCAATTACTTGCTGTCCAATTTTTACACCTAACTCAATAGCGTGTTCTTTAGAATCTGCTCCGATATCTATCAACAAATCAGTAAATTTGATTTGTGGAGGTACTTCTGTAGATCCCCTTGTTAAATGAGGAGGTTTAGAAGCTGTTACCCCTGGTATTTTTTCTAGATCATCACAAATAATGTCAAAGTGTTGAGAAAGAAAAACATCTCCTTTAACTCCACCTAGATTAGATATTTGAACTAGTCCAACTTTATCAATTCCTGTAACTATGGCTCCAACTTCATCCATATGTCCGGCTATCATTACTTTTGGACCTTTTGAACCTTTGTTTATAATTCCAAAGATGCTTCCAAGACGGTCTTCGATAATTTCATCCACATGAGGTGTTAAAAATTTTCTCATATAATCTCTAACTGGTTTCTCAAAACTTGGTGCTCCAGGTAAATCCACTAAATCTCTATATAATTTATCCATGAATATCCTCCTTAAATATAGCTATAAGCATATTTATTTTGTTTCCTCTTTTACTAAATTTATCTTCAAATTCTGTCATAATATTGTTCTTATAATCACTATTGTGTAAATCTCTAGTTAAATAAGTGATTTCCATTGGATAATCAGTGATTTCTTCTACTGAAAATTCAAACAAATCAATATTATCAGTTTTGAAATGTATTTCTGATTCTTTAATCATCAAGCTTTGATACATCTTTAAAAACTTTTTATTGGTAAGTCTTCTTTTTACATGTCTTGGTTTTGGCCAAGGATCTGAAAAATTAAGATAGATTCTGCTTATTAACCCCCTTGTAAATATTGTTGTTAGGTCAATAGCATCAGTTCTTATTAACATTAAGTTTTCTAATGGGTTTTCAATGACTTTTTCAAGTGCTCTTACGATTACACTATCAAAGCGTTCAATCCCAATATAGTTTATGTTTGGATTCATTTTTGCTAATTCATAAATAAATTTTCCTTTTCCCATTCCTATTTCAATGTGGATAGGCGCATTATTTTTAAATAATGAATCAAAATCTATTATTTTGTTATCTTTGTTATTTATAATTAATTCAGGATTTGAATTAATTAAATCTGTAGCACCTTCTACGTATCTTAATCTCATACATTATCACCAAAATTATTATAACAAAATTCGAAGTATATACAACTTTTATTACTCATTTGTTTCTTCCATAAGGCGAATAAAGCTAGATGCCAACTTAGGATCGAACTGTGTTCCTTTATTTTTGCTTATATCTAAAAGTGCGGCTTTTTTAGATATCGGTTTTTGGTAAACTCTACCTCGAATCATTGTATCGTAAGAATCTGCGATAGCAAGAATTCTAGCATAAAGTGGTATGTCTTCACCTTTTAGACCATGCGGATAACCAAGTCCATCATATCTTTCGTGATGATATAGCACTCCGTAAGCAATCTCATCTTTATCGATAATATTTTTAATAATTTTATATCCTGCCTCACTATGATACTTAATCTCTTCATATTCAAAATCAGTGAGTTTAGTTTTTTTGCTAAGTATTCCTTCTGGAATTGCAATCTTACCGATATCATGTACATCACTTAAAAATCTAATATCGTTTATATCTACAACTCTTTTATGACCATAATCTGATAGAATC
>CAYYOU010000181.1:0-3140 GCA_964473425.1 uncultured Candidatus Izemoplasmatales bacterium
ATTCTTTAATAGTTTTAGTGGTATCAGGAATTATTTTAGCATTATCTTTTAGATTTAGAAATATGTTTAAAAAAGCATATATTTTTTATATTTTAGGCGTTATAATTTCAGCAACTTCATTGTATTTTCACGAGATAAAATATTTTGATATTGTAACCAATGGACTGATAGGATACGGATTAATCCTTGTTGTTATGTTTACTGGTGTTTTTCCAAATAAGTGGTTTATTAGTAAAAGACTTAAAACGAATAGAGGAGTATTTTCTATTTTGTCTTTTATTATGATTTCACCACATGCTTTAGGACATATATTTAAGATTCTTGGTGGAGTTAATTTGTTTGGTATTGTAGCTTATGCTATAATGATTCCTTTAACTTTAATCTCTTTTAAAGTTATAAGGAAAGAGATTAATCCAAAAGAATGGCGCAACATTCAAAAAGCAGCCTATCTTATTTATGTAACGTTGTTTACACATTTAATATATGTATCAGCTTGGGAAAATAGAGTAGTCTATGTTGTGATTGCTGTTCTTTACTTAAATAATAAAATTATTAAGGAGTTAAAAAGATGAGCTTACTTGAAAAAGCAATATATTCAGGATTGATATTCTTGTTTTCATATATTGTATTATCTTTAGTATTAAGAATGTTTGAGTTTACAGAAGTATATGTTTCTCATATGATTGGTGGAATAGTAGCGACTATATTAGGTGTTGGAGCATTTATTATTTTGTTACTATATAAACGAAAAGAATAAGGTGATGAATTAATCACTATTTAGAATTAATATTATTAGCGTTTATAGCTGTAATTTTGTATACTATGATAAAATATAAATGAAGATATTTCATAGGAGGAATAAATATGATAGCTGTACTGAGTAGACTACAATTTGCATTTACAATAGCATTTCATTTTATCTTTGTTCCATTAACAGTAGGATTGATATTAATTATCCTTGTTTTTGAGATTAGATATTACATTAAGGGAGAAGATAAATTTAGAAAACTATCTAATTATTTTAGTGATATTTTCTTAATTAATTACGCTTTCGGTATTGTAACAGGAATTGCAATGACAATTCAATTTGGAACTAACTGGGCAGCATATTTAATTGCTATGGGAGATGTATTTGGTTCTCCACTCGTTTTAGAAGCAATTGTTGCATTCTTTTTAGAATCAACATTCACAGGAATATGGTTGTTTAGAAGACATACAATTTCAAAACGTTTGAGATTGATTGTTGTGTCAATGATAGCTATTGGAACAACATTTTCTGCATTATGGATTATTACCGCAAACGGATTTATGCAAAATCCTGTTGGAGCAAGTTGGGACGGATCCAAGATGATTTTGGAGAATTTCTCTAAGCTAGTCTTTAATCCATATGCTTGGTATATGTTAGTTCATAATCATTTATCAGCTATTATTCTAAGTGGGTTTGTCGTTCTTGCCATTAGCTCGTGGCATTTACTTAAAGGAAAAGAAGAAGACAAAGCGATTTTTGCAGTTAGTGCAAAATACGCTGGTTGGATTATCTTAGTTTCATCAATATTGATTGCTATAAGTGGTAGTTCATATTTAGACTTTATAAATGCAATTCAGCCTACAAAAATAGCTATGATAACTGGTACTCAAACTGGAGCATTAGAAGCTGTTGTTAGAGTTGCTTTTGGACTAATGCTTACTTTAGGTACTGTATTTATAGTTATCTCATTATATACTATCGTATTCTTTAAAAAATATCTTAAATCTGAAACATTACAAAAAATATATATTTATCTAGTACCATTACCTTATCTAGCAATTACATTTGGTTGGATGGTCGCAGAAATGGGAAGACAACCTTATATCATATATGGTTTCATGGAAGTATCTGAAGGGATTAGCGATGTTCCGGTTTCTCAAGTATGGTTTAGTTTAATCTCTATTACAGTCTTTTACGCAATATTGTTTGTAATGGATTATGCATTAACAATATCGCGTATTAAAAAAGGATTAGTAGAACCAACCGGAGGTGAAGATAATGAGTAGTGATACTTTAGGAATTATCTTATTCGTCATTGTGTCTTTTTCATGGACTATCTATATTATTCAAGAAATGTTTATTACTGGATCTAGTGCACTCAATATGAGTGTTGCTAAAGACGAAGGTGAAAGAAAACAAATTCAGGTTGCATCAGGACTACATTTTGATGGTATTGAGGTTTGGGTGGTAGGAGCTCTTACAATTACACTAGGAGCATTTCCATTAGTTTTTGCAACTACTTTAACTCATTTATATATTCCTTTCTTCTTGCTAATATATGCAATAATTGGTAGAGGAGTTTCGATTGAAGTAATATATAAGTTAGATTCAAAAAGATGGATTAAATCAATGATAATTACTTGGACTGTTTCAAGTATAGCAATCATGTTTATACTTGGTGTTTATTTGACAAATGTCTTCCGTGGTTTCCCTTTAGGAGAAACAGGAATGACTGAAGGTTTCTTATCTATTTTTAATGTAACTGGAATATCAGGAGGGTTATTATTTGTAGCGCTTAGCTTAGTTTCTGGAGCTGGATGGATTCATTTAACAACATCTGGGGATTTAGGTAAAAAAGCAATTCAATTTGTGAAGAAGGTTGGAGTTATTTATAGTGTTCCTATATTACTTTTATTAGTATTTATGGGATTCAATAATACCGTTTCATCTATCTTTATTGGTGAGTTATTTATGAGCTCATATTCCTATTTTGTTTATCCTGCATTAACAGTTATATTCGCTATTCTAACTACATATTTTGGATATAAAGAAAACGCTAAAAAACTCTTTACGTTTTCAATTCTTACTATGGCTTTATTCTTGTTAACTGGATTTACTGGAATGTTTCCTTATATGGTACCTTCTCACATAGATGTAACATATGGAATAACTTTGTATGACGCAATGGCAGGTCCTTCTTCACTTAAGGTAATTATAATTGCAGTCTCAATATTCTTCCCGATAATAATAGGTTATCAAACATGGAAATACATCATATTTACTAAGAAAGTAAACTATAATGACGAATAGGAGGAAACATAAATGGCTATGAAACTAATGCTATTACCATCAGTAAGATCTAAGTTTGTAAAAGATGATAACATGAAGCTAA
>CAYYOU010000182.1:0-3123 GCA_964473425.1 uncultured Candidatus Izemoplasmatales bacterium
CGATTAATTAGTTTGAATTGTTTGTTACTCATAATATAATCAATTCTACTAGAACCTACTTGAACATCCATATCATTAATATGAGTCGGAGTTAAATAGTGCTCTAATTCATTATTGAAGTAGATATCTAAATATCCTTTATTTACTACATAGTTATACTCTTTACTTCCTGCTTTAACATTAAAATCTCCAGCAATAATATTTGAGTCTTCTGTATTAAGGTTATCTAAGAGTATATCAAATTGATCTTCAAAAACCTCAAAACCATTACTCCATCCTAGATGAGCACTGGTTAGAGTTATCACCTTACCATATATTTTTGTTTTAGCACTAACTATAACTCTTGTATTCCAATCGTTATATTCTACTTTTTTTGAGATAAAGAAATGTGTAAAATCAAACAATTCAGTTTTAGATAAGATTGCTAGACCCTCGTCATACTTCCCAAATGTTAGATTACCAGTCTTATAATGGATATAGTAATCCAATCCTTTTTCTTTTAGTAGTTTTTTTATTGTGTATGCATAGTTATCTTGTTTGATATCATCCAACAAGATATCCAAATCTTTTCCTTGAGCAACTTCTTGAAAGAAGACAATATCAATGCCTTCGTCAATGATTAAATCTGCAATTTGTCTTTGTTTATCTTTAATTTTTTTCTCTGCGAAACAATGAAGATTAAGTGTTAATAATTTCATAAAATCCCTCTTTCTTATTTTATGAAATAAGGGCCAAAAGTAGCCCTTTTGTTTTATTCGTAATAGAAATCTCTTATATAAACTTTCTTTGGATTATTCATATCTACCAATAAGTTAATTTCTTTCATTTTTCTTAATTTAGCTCTCAGCAATGGTCCAGCAAAAACAGGGATTCTTTTTCCTAAACTTCTCGTTTTAACTTCATAGTTAACTACAATATAAAACATTCCACTACCGTGATCAAAACGATGAACATCTCCTCTAACTTTTGAGTCTTTAAGTCTGAAAATTTCATTTCTAACGTAATTGACTCTTACTACTAATAATCCAATACTTATCACCACAACCGGGATTATTATAGAAAGTACTGATGGATCAACCGTAATTATAAGAATTAAAAGAATTGTTGTAATCAAAGAAATAATAGTTAAAAACGATGAGGCATAGTCAAATCTTATAATTTTTATTATTTTTGGTTTCATAGTTTTAACTCCCTAAATTATAGCTTGAGAAATGTATCTTGAGATCTCTTTAATATCGCTTCTACCTCTAAATTCAAAGGTTAACATTCCCATACCACTAACAAATATATTCAATTCAGCATCCATATCAAATACTCCAGAAGACTCAACTGAATATGCGTTAAACTTAGCATACGGAATACTTGTAAAATCAGTTTTCTTTCCCGTAAGTCCTTGAACGTTTATAATAATAATTCTTTTTGTTGTAAAGACAACACCATCTCTTACTGCTTTGTATGATCCGAGAACTTCTTCACCCGGGACAATCAAGTCTACTGCTTTTTTCTTATACTTATCGTCCTCTTTCATTTTGATATATTTCATGTTTGTGAAATCAATCATTTTTATCACTCCTTATTTTATCTTTAAAATATTATATTTTCTATCATCTAAAGCCCAATAATCAAAAGCATAGATCATATCAGAAAACTTCTCATATCCATAATTAAACGTATCGAAATCTGGCAAAATACTTACCACTCTTTTTTTAACTTCACCAAGATTAATCTTCATATCTCCATCATTAGCTAATTCTTCAATAGTGTTTCTTAATATTCTTAAAAGTTTCGTTTCTTTTCTTAATTTAGATTTTGTATATTTCTTAGTAATATGAGTTTCATCAATGTCCTTATACTTAATTGATAAAGTATCATAATAGATATATTCATCACATGAATTTACAAAAGCTTTATTAGATTTATTTTTATCACCAAATCCAATAACCGTTTTATTAGATTCCTTAAGTCTTAATGCTAATTTAGTATAATCACTATCACTTGAAATAATACAGTAAGTATCTATATTTCTTTCTGTTAATATATCCATTGCATCAATCACTAAAGAAATATCTGTAGCGTTTTTGTATTTAGAATTTGGAGATACTTGAACTTCTACGAATGCTAGTTCTTTCATTATTTCTCTCCAATTTTTAAGTAAAGGACTTCCCCAATCTCCATATATTCTTCTAATAACAGGATTCCCATAACTAGTTACCTTTGTCATAATATTTTCGATATGTCTGTGTTCTACATTGTCAGCATCAATTAAGATTGCTATTTTTTTAAGTTCATCACTCATTTTTATTCTCTCCTTTTTATCTAGTTCGTCATTGTAATTATAACCTATATTTTACTTTAAATGAACATTATTTGAATTCATTAAGAAAATATTGTTGTATACTCTAAGTTTTCTAAATGCTTCTTGGTAGTCTTCTTTCAATAGATTTTGTTTAATCATGATGATAACTAATAAAAAATCCTCTAAACTTATATCTAGTTTAATTTCATTATTTTCCACGTCTTTGAAAACAATCAAATTATAGACCCAGTTAAAGTCTACCTTCGAGATATCTTTCCAATGCATTTTTTTAGTTTTACCATTTAGATAGTTTGCAGTGATAGATTCATTGGAAACTACTATTTTATTTCTTGTTATTGATACATAAACATATCCATATAAAAGAAATACTACAAAGATATTAATTATAACCATTATCCACCCAACACTAATTGAAATGCCTAAAAACATTAAGAAAATAAGCGGAGCAAAATAAGCCGTCTTTTTTTCATTTAAAATATGCTCTTTTTCTACTTTTGTAACTCTTGTATCTAGTTTTAATGAAGATCTAGCTACAAGAATTAAATAGATAACAACAAGTAATAAATCAATAAAAATACTTGTCTCAAATAAGAAATCCGTACTCACTACAAAGAAACTGATGGTTACTATTATCATTACATAAATATTTTTCATATTGCACCTCTATTCTTTTTCAAATCCTTTATAAACTTTTGGAATAAACTTTATTATGTCTGTGGCGATTAATGATTCTTCAGTGTATGCCTCTTTTGCATATCCACCAGCAAGAGAATGAATAAGAACTGCTTGTTTACAAGCACCTATCA
>CAYYOU010000183.1:0-3103 GCA_964473425.1 uncultured Candidatus Izemoplasmatales bacterium
AATTTAATTTGTTTTCTTTTGAGAAATATCTCTACTTCATTGTACCAAACAGGGTTATTATGTTTCTTTCTCAAGTAATAATCTTCTGAAATTTCTTTGGTAACTTTTTCAATCACAAGAAAGTCTCCTTGAGACAATTTAAAAAAGCAATTTAAATTCCAATAATATTTCAGAATCTTTTGCACAATAAAATACTCTTCAATGATAACTTCATCTTCAACTACATCATACTGTTTTTCCATAATACACTCAATAATTGCTCTTCCCCATGATGCCTTATATGTATTATCATTTTTGATTCCGTCAATAATAGTAATCCAGTTACTCAAATACTTCTCCATAGAACCACACCCTTAATATAATTATACAATTTTTATAAACAAAGAAAAAGGAGAAAATTGATTTCTCCTTTTTGAATTAGATAATTCCTAATTTTTTTCCTACGTTTTCAAATTTATCAAGAGCAAAATCAAGATCTTTTTTAGTATGAGATGCACTAATCATGCAGCGCAATCTTCCTTTTCCCATTGGAACTGTTGGGAAAACAATTCCAGAAACATATACACCAGATTCTAGTAAAGCTTTACTAAATTGCATTGTTTTTGCTTCATTTCCAATCATTACAGGAGTAATAGGGGTTTCACTATGTCCGGTATCGAACCCTAATTTACTTAATTTTTCTTTGAAGTATTTAGCGTTTTCCCAAAGCATGTCAGTGTATTCTTCACTTTCCATTAACATTTTAACACTCTCTATAGCCGCAGCAGTTGCTGCTGGTGGTAGTGCAGTGGAAAATAACAGTGGTCTAGCTCTATGAGATAGCCATGATTTTGTTTCTTTTTTACTTGCTACATATCCTCCAACAACGCCAATTGCTTTAGACAACGTGCCTATAATAAAATCAACTCTTCCATGTAATTTAAAGTGGTCTACAGTTCCTCTACCACTTTCACCCAAAACGCCACTACCATGTGCATCATCAACATAAGTTAAGGCATTATACTTCTCAGCGAGATTTACAATTTCTGGTAATTTTGCTAAATCGCCATCCATTGAAAATACACCATCAGTAATAATTAAAACTTGATTATATTGATCTCTCTTTTCAATTAAAATATTCTCTAAATTTTTCATATCTGAATGTTTAAATATTGCTTTATCTGCTTTACTTAATCTTACACCATCAATAATTGAAGCATGATTTAACTCATCACTAATAATCAAATCTCCTTTTGATGTAATAGCAGATATAGTCCCGATATTGCAGTTGAGTCCTGATTGAAAACACATAACTGCATCTTCGTGTTTGAATTCTGCAAGGATATCTTCAAGTTTTCCAATGATATCTTGATTACCTACAATAGTTCTAACAGCTCCAGCTCCAGCTCCATATTTGTTAACAGCATCAATTGCAGCTTTTTTTACTCTTGGATGGTTTGCAAGTCCTAGATAGTTATTACTTGAAAGATTAACGACTTCTTTTCCATTAAGATTAATTACATTATCACATGGTCCATAATTTACAGGAAGTTCTCTGTAAACACCATCTTTTTTTAACTGTTCAATTTTTTCTTTAAGAAATTTTAGTTCATGAGTACTCATTTTATTCATCTCCTGGGAGTAAGACTATTTTTCCGCAGTTCCCGCTCCCCATAAGCTCCATTGCTTTTTTAAATTCAGTTAATTTGAAAGTGTGAGTGATAATTTTGTCAAAGTCTAACATGTTATTATCTACAAGTTCTTTCACTTGATACCAAGTATCATAGATTCTTCTTCCAACTACTCCATAAATGTTTAAGCCTTTAAATACTATATACTTAGCTAAGTCAATTTCTATATCTTTATTTGGTAATCCAAGCAGAGATAATCCTCCACCTGCTTTAACATATTTAAATGCTTGTTCAATCGCATATTTATTTCCGCTGAATTCGCCCACTACATCTGCTCCACGACCATTAGTTTCTTCTAATACCCTAGCAACAACATCCTCTTTTAATGGATTTATAACAACGTCAGCACCTAATTCTTTCGCTAACTTTAAACGATATTCATTTACTTCAACAGCAATTATTTTTTTTACTTTATATGCTTTTGATACGTTTACTGCCATTAATCCAATAGGTCCGCATCCAGTAATAACTACGTCTTTTCCTTCAATTGGAAAGTGAGTCATTGTATGTACTGCATTACCTAGAGGTTCCTGAACACTTAAATGTAAAGGATTTACATCCTTACTATTTATGAAACAATTCATGGCGGGGATCTTAACGTATTCGGCAAAACATCCATCAATATCTACACCTATTATTTTTGTGTTTTCACAGATGTGTCCTTCACCTCTTAAACAAAACTCACAAGTACCACAAATTATATGAGTTTCAGCACTTACAATATCACCTAGTTTAACTCTAGTAACTTCACTACCTATTTTAACAACTTCACCGCTAAATTCGTGCCCCGCGGTAAAAGGTAATTTTAGTCTTTTTTTAGCCCAATCATCATAAGTGTAAATGTGATAATCAGTACCACAAACACTTGTGTAATTCACTTTGATAAGAACTTCATGGCTTTCCAAATCTTGAGGAATTTTCTTCTTCATTTGAGTAAGCCCTACTTCGGGTTTATCTTTGACCAAACAGGTCATTAAGGTGTCAAAATTATCTTCCATTTTTAATCTCCTTTATTCATAGTCTTACAAACGCTTTCATCAACATTAATTATAACATATTAATCTGGTTTGTATAGCAGTTTAGCTAGTATTTTTCCAAAAAAAAATAATGGTTAAAAAGACCATTATTTTTTTCATTTAAAACATTTTGGCCCCAGCCATAAGAATTCTTTCCATACATAAAATTGCAAAACACAATCCTATGATATGCGTGTATCACCCATGTCCTAATCCGCCCTTACTTACATTATAATTATAATATTTATACAACATAATGCAAGATATTATTGTTATTTTACATTTGTATAAATTATGTGTTTAATATCATTAATATTTTACTTGTAAATCCAATAATTTGCATTATAGGCATACTTGCTGTTTTTAATGCCGTTTTTATTGTAATGTAAAAGTGTTTGAGCAGCTTCAAATGCTTGT
>CAYYOU010000184.1:0-3083 GCA_964473425.1 uncultured Candidatus Izemoplasmatales bacterium
TCTGTAAAATTGAAAATGATCAAGGAATGCTTGAAGAAATTAAAATATTACTACAAGATTATAATCCTGATAAATTCCAACTAAAGCATAAAGTGTTTTATCATTATCTTCTTCTAAATAATGAAGAAGATCTAAAAGAATATTTAAGAGATATAGCCATACCATATTCAATCAAGATTGATGATTATTATGGACTTAAAAAATACACTAGAGATGTTATGGATATTTGTATAAATACTTCAAGATACAAAGAAGCAACTCAATACTATAAAAAATATCAAAGAGAAGTAGACAAAGTTGATAAATTAATGTTCACCTAATTACTTTGTAAAAACACAATACATACATTATAATGATATGGAATGGATGTGTTTATATGAACTCTAAGAACGGAGAATTACTTGGGACTTATAATGTAAAAAAACTCTTAATAAAATTAAGCATACCTGCAATTTTAGGTATGCTTGTAAATGCATTATATAACCTTGTAGATACTTTGTTTGTCGGATTGAGTTCTGGAAATATCGCTATTGGAGCACTAGGTATTGCTTTCCCTATCCATATGATAATAGTTGCTTTTGCACTTATGATTGGGATAGGAGGGGCTTCTGTCTTCTCAAGAGCATTTGGCCGTGGAGATAATAAAACAATGGTTAACGTTGTAAACACAGCCCTTAGAATTGACTTCATATTAGCAACTGTAATTACAATTTTCGGATTAATCTTCATTGATGAGATTCTTGTCTTGTTTGGAGCAACATCTTCTAATATTGGTTTTGCAAAAGATTACATGGGTATAATTTTGTTTGGTATTGTTCCAATGTCTTTGCAAATGGTCCTTAATAACTTTGTTAGAGCTGAGGGAAGAGCAAATACTGCAATGGTATCTATGATTATCGGAGCAGGATTAAACATTATATTAGATCCTTTCTTCATCTTTGAAGAAATTAATATATTTGGACTAATACTTCCTGCCCTTGGACTTGGAGTAAAAGGCGCTGCATTTGCTACTGTAATATCGCAAGTAGTAGGATTTAGTTTTATATTCTCAATGGCACTTTCAAAAGAATCAAAATTGAAAATAAACTTAAAAAACTGGTTTGATATAAAACTTGGAACTATAAAAGAGATTGCAATGGTAGGAACACCTACCCTAGTAAGAAATTCAATACTAGCTGTTTTAGTAGTATTTGTAAATAACCTAATTAATGCCTATGCTGTTGGAGATCCTGCAATATATATTTCTATGTACAGTGTCATTAATAGAGTCTTTTTAGTAATCTTCTTGCCAGCATTTGGAATAATGCAGGGGCTTAACCCAATTGTGGGATTTAATTATGGTGCAAAAAAATATAAGAGGTTGAAGGACGCAATTGTTTTTGCGACAAAGATTGTTGTAATATATCTATTTTTCGGATTTGTGTTTGTGCAACTATTCTCAAACGAGATATTTGATTTTTTCAGTAAAACAAGTGATACTTTCTTTATAAGTAATGGATCTTCTGCATTAAAAATTATTTCAATAGGATATCTATTAGTAGGATTTAACATAGTAATTGGTGGAGTGTATCAATCCCTTGGATACTCTAAAAGAGCGATGTTAATTGCAATTTCTAGACAATTACTGTTATTTGTTCCTATTGTATTTATCTTAACTCCAATTTATGGAATTGAAGGAATATGGTATTCATTTGCATTTTCAGACTTAATTGCAGGATTAATAGGATTAGTTCTGATGATTTACGAAATAAAAATTCTTCATAATCTGAAGTAATTAAAAAAACTCATCAATTTGAAATTGATGAGTTTTTATTTTTAGTATGCTTTAAGAATCTTATTAGCAAGTCCTAAGTAATCAATCCCAATTTCTTCATCTGGTGCGAAGATTGAAATATGTTTTTTAGGTTGCCCAATAGGAATCGTTGCTAGTAAAGTAGATTTTAGTTTATCAGAAACTACTTTTCCTCCACCTTCACCAAATACTTTTATGTCTTCTCCAGCATGTCTTAAGTAGCTCATGTTTTCAACAACACCAAGTATTTCATGTTTCAGTTGTTCTGCAGCAAATCCAGCTTTAACAGCTACATGAGAAGCAGACTTATGAGGAGTTGTAACTATAATCATTTTACATTGAGGAATTAAGCTTTGAATGTCCATAGAGACATCTCCAGTTCCTGGAGGTAAATCAACTAAAATATATTCAATGTCCTTACTCCAAATTACATCGTAAAAGAAGTGGTTTAACATTTTTCCAAGCATTGGACCACGCCACATTAATGGTTTGTCTGGTGCTAAGAAAAACTCAGTAGATATAAGTTCTATTCCATCTTTAACAAAAGGAATAATCTTTTCATCTTTTGTGCTTTTTGGTAAAGTTACTTCCATATCTAATATAGTTGGGATACTACTCCCATATATATCAGCATCAATGATTCCTACTTTTTTACCTAACGTTTTAAAAGCATATGCTAGGTTTGCAGTTACAGTTGATTTCCCAACTCCACCTTTTCCAGAAGCTATTCCAATGTATTTTACTTCTCTACCTAAAATACTATCGCTTTTTTTATTAAGCTCAAAGTCAGCTTTCATTCCAGTGAACCCTAAATCCAATTTAATTAATTTAGCTAATTCTCTGGTTACAGCTCTTTTGTGAGCGTCTTCTAATACTTCAAGACCTATAACAACATTAACAGTCATTTTTTCTTGATCAATATCAAGAAACTTTATTCCCTTTGTTTCTTTGAATGATTTTTTTACAGATGGATCAATTAACATCTCTACTCTTGCTATTATCTCTTCTTTTGTATACATTTTATCACCCACTATAAATTATAGTCTTTTTTCATAGAAAATCAATCAAAATGCAAAACTATAGGAGGCAGTAATTCTTCTTTAAAAACATCAACATCAGAGACCATAGAATATATCTTAGAAGATGTTAGTTCCATCTCTAAATAAGGGTGTTTATCGTCAGATATTTTAGATATTAAAGGTACCTCTAAATCCTTCTTAATTATGTTTAAATATTTCTGGCCAGTTTGATTCATTCCAAGTATTCTTATATAAGGAACAATTAGTGAGTC
>CAYYOU010000185.1:0-3081 GCA_964473425.1 uncultured Candidatus Izemoplasmatales bacterium
AAATCCTCCACCAAGACATCTTTCACCTTGATATATTACTGCAGCTTGTCCAGGAGTAACAGCTCTAACGTCTTCTGTGAATGTTATTAACAAATTATCTCCAACATGTTTAACTGTTACCTTTGTATCTGGTTGTCTGTATCTAAATTTTGCTGTAAAAATAAACTCATTATCAAACACATCGTGATTAATCAAATTTACATCTTCTACTAAACATGAATCGCTGTATAATGTTGGATGGTGAAACCCTTGACCAATTACCAAATCATTCTTTGATAGGTCTTTCCCTATCACAAACCATGGTTCTCCAGAATAATCATTACTTCCACCAATTCCAAGTCCTTTTCTTTGTCCTATTGTATAATACATTAATCCATTATGAGTACTGATAATTTTTCCATCTTCAGTTACCATATTTCCTTTTTTACTTGGTAAATAATTATTTAAAAATTTATCAAAATCACGTTCTCCAATAAAACAAATTCCTGTTGAATCTTTTTTATCTTTAGTAGGTAAATCATATTTATGAGCTAAATCTCTTACTTCTTTTTTTGTTAAGTGACCAACTGGGAATAAAGTTTTTGAGAGTTGAAATTCACTTAGTTGACTCAAAAAATACGTTTGATCTTTATTATCATCTACCCCTCTAAAGAGTGTTGGTTTCCCGTCAATAATTGAAGTTTTTGCATAGTGTCCCATAGCTATATAGTCAGCCTTAAATTTCTTAGCATACTCTAAGAAAGCATCAAATTTTATATATTTATTACACAGAATATCAGGGTTTGGTGTTCTTCCTTTTTTGTACTCATCCAGAAAGTAAGTAAAGACATTCTCCCAGTATTCTTCGATAAAGTCCACTCTGTGTAAAGGTATT
The DNA here is from genome assembly GCA_964473425.1 of uncultured Candidatus Izemoplasmatales bacterium. Lineage (GTDB taxonomy): Bacteria > Bacillota_I > Bacilli_A > Izemoplasmatales > Izemoplasmataceae > JAFGXW01. The sequence goes on from CAYYOU010000185.1 coordinate 875, forward strand.
CCAATCTTATTTGCAACTTTTTCTGCATCCTGATAGTCAACTTCTTGAGAACAAATCTCATCATCAACTTCGGGGTTTCCAAGGACATCATTATTAGTGGTGCTATCCCAGTTTCTCATGAAAAGACCAATGACGTTATATCCTTGTTCTTTTAGTAAGACTGCAGCAACGCTGCTGTCTACTCCTCCACTAAGTCCTACGACTACTGTCTTTGGCATAAGCACCTCCTATTCTATGTATTTCTTGTTATATACATTTAGTTCTTATTTTCCAAAATCGATATCACTAGGTAATCTTAAATCACCACGTGGTGAAACACTGATGTCCAATATTTTTGGAGAATCAGGCAATGCTTGTCTTTTAAATTGTTGAGAATAAAATCTTTTAAAGAAGTTCTTAGTATATTCAGAACTTTCTGATTCGTCAAGATTAAAAACAATTTTTAGAAGCCAATTTATTCGATCACTATTATCTCCAAACCTTAGAACGCGATGGATTATAAAATCATTGACCATATACTTTCCAAGTTTCTCTTCAGTGATTTGATTTGAAGTTAATTCGGGAGTAATTGGAGTATCTATAATGCTCATCAAAGTGCCTTCTACTCCGTTCCCAAATTTATGTATAGCATAGTTTTCTATCATAAATTTAACTAGTGTTTTTGGAATTCCAGCATTGATTCCATACATACTCATTTGGTCACCATTATATGTGCACCAACCAAGTGCTAATTCACTTAAGTCACCAGTCCCAAGTACAATCCCATTTTCTTTGTTTGCCATGTTCATTAAGATTGCAGTTCTGATTCTTGCTTGTGTGTTTTCATAAGCAATATCTTGAGTAACTCCATCATGCCCAATTAAGTCTAGATGATCTTTAACATGTTTATTAATATCAATATCTAAAACTGTAACTCCTAAAGAGTTCATTAAATCAAGTGCGTTTTTCTTTGTTATTTTGGATGTATGGGGGCCAGGCATAGTTACAGCTATGATTTTTTTACGATCAAGATGTAAATTATCATAACATCTTATAGCTATTAACAATGCTAAAGTGGAATCAAGTCCACCACTAATTCCAATAACAAGACTATCAGCACGCACATGTTTAATTCTTTTTATTAATGCATTTTCCTGCAAAGCAGCGATTTTTTCAAAATCTTTCAATACATCAACTTTAGGAACAAATGGCGTGCTATCAAACTTTTTTGAGAATTCGTACTCCTTAGTCTCGTCTAAATTTATTTCAACTACTTGATAATCAAATGAATATCTATTTAAAGAATCACGATACGATGCATTGGTTCTTCTCTTAAAGTCTATTTTGTGTAAATCAATATCTCCATACATTACTTCTGACTCTTGATTAAAGTTTTCTGTTTCAATTACTAAAACACCATTTTGAGCAATTACATTGTGTCCACTAAAGACAGTTTCACTAGTCGATTCATTTACTCCAGCACTACTATAAATATATGCTCCTTCATTTCTTCTTGAATGCTCAATAATTGTTCTTTTCCTAATAATCCTCTTTCCAAGAACATCATTAGACGCACTTAAATTAAGAATCATCTTAGCTCCATTGATTGCGAGTATATTACCAGGACTAATTGGAGCCCACATATCTTCGCATATTTCTATTCCAAAACTAAATTCTTCATCTTTATTTTTAAAGATGATGTTTCCAAACGGAATTAATTCCCCTAAATATTCGACTGAAGTTTTTTGTTTAACGATTTCAAATCCACTTTGAAACCATCGTTTTTCATAAAACTCACCTGTGTTTGGTAAATAAAATTTAGGAATAATACCCAAAATTTTATTCTCTTTAATGACAAATGCGGTATTGTATAACACTCCATCAATTTCTAAAGGAGCCCCTATTACAACAATACCTTTGTAGGTATTATTGTCTAAAAAGTATTTAATATTTTCTTTTGTTTCACTTAATAAACTTTCTTGGAAAAAGAGATCATTACAAGTGTATGCTGTAACACATAACTCAGGAAAGACTGTGATACTTGACTCAACGCTTTTTAATATATCAAGCATTTCCAAAATATTATAACTTGGATTTCCAACTTTTAATTTAGGTGTTACACTTGCTACTCTAATAAAACCATTTTTATACATCTTCATCACCTCTATATAGTCCATTTTCAATTATATATTCATATACTTGTTCATCTACTTGAGTTTTATCAAAAG
>CAYYOU010000186.1:0-3073 GCA_964473425.1 uncultured Candidatus Izemoplasmatales bacterium
TATTTTTTATAAATCTCTTCCAATAACTAAGTCTTCATCTTCATATAAGAAAATCCCAAGATTTTCACCAATTTCTACGAAAATATCAACTATACTAATATATTCATACTCGATTTCATTAAAAACAGTCTTTAATGTTTCATTCATTTGATTCTTAATGTAATCAAAATCATTTCCTCGATCCATAATCAAGTTCTCGATACTTTCCTCTAATTCATTTAGCTCTTTAATATCAGAGTCTAAATTATTATTTTCCATATCACTCTTAATATCATAGATATAAAGTAAGTATAGTACCATTTCACTGTATTCAAGGAACTCATCACAGTCAGACTTGAATAAAGTATCATAATATATTTTGATTGTTTCTAATTGAGTATTTAAATAGTTAAATCCTGCAATAAATATTGTTTCTAATTCTTCACTAAGTTCTTTTTCTTCAATTAGTGTATCATAAATGTGATTTAAAACTGAATATACAGGCTCAAGTCTATCATAAACTACAGAATGATTATCATGGAAAACTTCAATAATTTCGTGGTTTTCGAGTTTCCATGCTGCGTAGTCTTTGTAAATCAAGTTATCCAAGTGCAACATCCAACGACATCATGACTGCAAACCCAATCATAGCTCCAATTGTTGCTATTTTTGTAGTTTCCATCATTTGTGATTCAGGAATCAATTCTTCGATAACCACGTAAATCATTGCTCCTGCTGCAAAACTTAATGCATAAGGAAGCATATTTCTCATTGATAATGCTAATAATGCTCCTACAACACCGGCAATAGGTTCTACCATTCCACTAAATTGTCCAATCATAAATGCTTTTTTACGACTCATTCCTTCTCTTCTTAAAGGAACACTAACAGCTGCACCTTCTGGGAAGTTTTGAAGCCCAATCCCAATAGCAAGTGCTATTGCTCCACCTATTGCTGCTGTAGCTGCAAAGCTTGAATCAAAAGCCGCTGCTGCATATCCAAACGCAACTCCAACTGCTAACCCTTCAGGAATATTATGTAAAGTAATTGCTAAAGTAAGTAAAACACTTCTATGCCAAGATGATTGAACACCCTCAGCATGTTGTGACATAACGTGCAAATGTGGTAGAAATCTATCAACAACCAATAGGAATAATCCACCTGATAAAAATCCAATAACAGCCGGCAACCATGGTATTAAGCCTAGTTCAATTGATAAATCTATACTTGGAGCTAGCAAACTCCAAAAAGATGCCGCAATCATAACCCCAGCACTAAATCCAAGCATTCCATTAAAAAGTTTTTTTGATACATTCTTAAATGGAAATACCAAACTAGCCCCAAGAGCAGTAACAGCATATGTGAAAAGCGTACCTAAAAGTGCTGCAAGTATAGGATTTTCATAAATCCAATTAATCATAAAATCACCTTCTATGCTTTATCTTTTGAACCGAAAAGTTCGATTTTTTCTTTAACTATTTCAGTAATAGCTTTTGTTCCATCAGCTAGTAATTTACGAGGGTCAAAACCTTTACCTACTAAATCTTTTCCAGCTTCAATATATTTTCTAGTTGCATCAGCAAATACTAACTGACATTCTGTGTTTACATTAATTTTTGATACACCAAGTGTAATAGCTTCTCTAACCATATCGTTAGGAATTCCAGTTCCACCATGAAGTACTAAAGGCATATTTCCTGTAATATCATTGATTTGTTTTAATACATCAAGTCTTAATCCTTGCCAGTTTGCTGGATATTTACCATGAATATTACCAATTCCTGCAGCAAGCATATCAACACCTAAATCTGCAATCATTTTGCATTCATTTGGATCGGCAACTTCTCCACCACCTAAAACACCATCTTCTTCTCCGCCGATACTTCCGACTTCAGCTTCAACACTGATTCCTCTTTCATTAGCGTATTTAACGATATCTTTTGTTTTTTGAATATTTTCTTCAATATCATAATGTGATCCGTCAAACATAACACTACTAAATCCAGCATCGATACAAGTTTTAGCCCCTTCATAACTACCGTGATCTAAATGAAGTGCCACAGGTACAGTGATTTTTAGATTTTCCATTATACCCTCAACCATTGCCACAACAGTTTTATACCCCATCATGTATTTTCCTGCTCCTTCAGAAACTCCTAAAATAACAGGTGAATTAGATTCTTGTGCTGCTATAAGTGTTGCTTTAATCCATTCCATATTATTAATATTAAAATGCCCAATCGCATATCCTTCTTTTCTTGCTTTTACAAGCATTTCTTTCGCTGTTACTAGTCCCATTTTTAATTCCTCCTAAGTTTATAAAATCATATTCATTATACATTAATAGTTTTTAAATGTAAACTAATCAGTCTTATAATCGCAATGAAAATGATTACAAAAAAACACCGCAATTGCGGTGTTTAATTTCCTGAAACCATTAATGATTTTATTTTTAATGATGGACTTCCAATACTTCCAAATCCAATTTTTAAATCATTACAAACATCTGTAACATCCTGAAGTAATTTTAAATAGTTTCCAGCAACTGTAATTAGTGCAACTGGTCTAACTATTTTACCCTCTTCAACTAAAAATCCTGAAGCTTGTAAACTGAAATCACCACTTACTGGGTTTGTCCCAGAGTGAGTTCCATCAAGGTTAGTAATAACTAGCCCTTTTTTCATTGATTTAACCGCATCATCATAAGATAATTCACCTTGTTTAAAATAGATATTAGTTGGTGATATACCTTGGATAAAGCCATTACCCGTTGATTTAACATCATCTTTTTTGGCAGTTTTTAGATTGTAAAGATATCCTGTTAATTTACCCTTACTGATTAATTCTTTATAAGTAGTCGCGACACCTTCATCGTCAAATGCTCCTGAACTCATTGAATTTGTCATAAATGGATCATCTATCAATGTTACTTTTGAACTACCTATTACTTCACCAATTTTACCTTTTAAAAGCGATATATTTCTTTGTACACTTTCAGCTGAAAACATTGATAAATGTGGCATAAGTAGACTTGAACTAGCGCTGTTAGTTAATAGTATTTCATATTCTCCAGAGTCACAAGGTGTAGCTCCAA
>CAYYOU010000187.1:0-3064 GCA_964473425.1 uncultured Candidatus Izemoplasmatales bacterium
TGAAGAGTATATCGTTTGTTTTTAACCTTTTTAATTTCAAAGATTTTTTGATAACTACTTATGAATTGATAATCTTTTTCATTAAAGTTATTAAATGGTAACTCAATGTTTGTGTGTGGAATATTTACTTTCACACTTTTTGGAAAAGTTTTTACAAATGTCTTTTTATAACTAGGAGTATAATCCCAATCATAATTCAAAGTAAGTACCTTAAGCTGCTTCTTCACCTAAATCACCTCTTTTAATTTCTAGTTCTTTTATTATTTCTATGTATTTTTCTTCATCTATTATGTGTTTTTTATTAAAGATATATCTTGCGATCAACATTCCAAATACAGGTAGAATAAACATTAATATTCTTATTCCCCAAATAGTTAAATCACTTTGTACAACTGCAACATCACCAATGTCTGGTGCAAATTTAACGATAGCAAGTCCTACACCAACTACTCCCATAGATAACCCTGTTGCGAGTTTTACTACAAAAGTCTGGACACTAAATACTACCGCTTCACTTCTTCTTCCTGTAACTAGTTCTCCATACTCTACTGTATCAGTAAGTAATACTGTTTGTAAAACCATGCTTAGTCCTTGTCCAAAGAATACTGCTACTCCAACAACAAACACAATTACAACAAAATTACTTAGTATGAATGCATTTACAAACAGCAAAATAAAGGCAGCTACTTGCACAAGAATAGAAAAATTATAGATTTGTTTCCTTGTCATCTTTTTAGATAATTTCGGATAGAATGCAACTCCGGTAAGTTGTACTACTCCTCCAAATGCTAAGAATGGAAATAATAAGTCTAAATTACCGATATCATATTTTATATAGTAATACGCCATTGCACTAGTAATATATAAAACGAAATTACTGATTACTACAACAAACATTACTACCATCAATTGATCATTTTCTTTTAAAAGTCTAAACATTTTCTTTAACGTTATTTTGTCTGGATTAGGTACTTGTATTTTTTCTTTTACATTGGCAACCATTATTACTTGAGATAGTAAGAATAATGCACTAATAATAATCGCAAAGATGAAGAACCCATGTAACATTTCACTATTAGTTCCCCCTCCTCCTAAGAAAGTAACTATAGCAATATAAGGTGCACTTACAATGAAATATCCAATACTTGTAAAAAATCTTGTAATTGCAGATACACTTTCTCTTTCATCTTGTTTATCTGTTAAAGCTGGTATCATCGACCAAAATGGAATATCCATTAACGTGTAAGTCATTCCCCATAACGTGTAGAGTACAGTTATATAAATTAACATTGCTGTAGAATCTACTGCAAGATCTGGCTTAAAGAAAATAAAGATTAACACTATTGCATTTAGTATTGTTCCAATTAAGATCCAAGGTCTGAATTTTCCCCATCTTGTTTTTGTGTTGTCAACAACTGCACCCATGATAGGATCGTTAATAGCGTCCCATACACGAACTACCATAAACATTATCCCAACGAAGGCTGCGCCTATACCAACATAATCAGTTAGGTATATAAACATTATTGTGCTCATAGCGAACATAGCGTCTTTTCCGATTCCACTTGCTCCAAAAATCCATTTTGTTTTATTACTCATCTTGGTTCTCCTCTTCAATTATAAATAGTCTTGATCCGAAATCTGGAAGAAGCATAACATTATCATTATACCCTGTTCCAGTAAATTGGTGATGAAGTAATAATTCAACACTTTTTAGTTGATTGCCTGTTAGCTCTTTATTAAATTCATCAAGTTTAAACAAATATCTGTTTGCTACTACGTTATGTAAAAAGTGATTTACTTTTAGTTTTATTGGTAAAGCTTCATTTACTAAACTTCCAAATGTTCTGATGTTTGTATATTGTGTTCGTGATTTTATTGTATACATCATTTCATCATTTAGGTCTGATATCTTAATGGTATCAAATCCTGGATTTGGTTTCGCAAGTTTTTGAAAGAAACCAAGGATTGCCTGTTTCTTGTCTCTACTGATTACCATCCAAATTGTATAGTTTGTATCATACACACTTTGAAGTCTTTTGAATGTTCCATATTGGAATAAATCTCGGTACTCTTTATAGAACTTTATTTGCTCTACAATCACTTTTTCTTCAAAAGGTGTAATAGCACTTAAATCAAGTTCATATCCAAGAACACCAAAGCAAGCAACGTTAAATCTTGTTTCTAATGGTGTATGTCTCATTACTTGGTGAGATCTATCTCCGCTTACATGATTTGAAATTGAAGATAATGGATATAAGAGACTTGTTCCTTCTTGAATTAATAATCTTTCAAAAGAGTCTGTGTTATCACTTGTCCATGTTTGTGGCATGTAATATAACATCCCAATATCAAATCTATTTCCTCCACTACTACAAGACTCAAATAAAATATTTGGAAACTTTGTTGTGAGGTGTTCTAATATCTCATAAAGACCAAGAACATATAGATGATTAAATTTACCTTGATCTTCTTTTTTTAGATAGGCACTATAGACATCACTGAAGTTTCTATTCATGTCCCATTTCACATATTTGATGTTTGCACTGGCAAATAAACTGGTCAGTGTTTCTTTCAAATATAGTCGAACATCTGGATTTGTTAAATCTAGAATCAATTGGTTCCTACCTAGACTTGGGGCCCTTCCTGGTATTTTTACTGACCAGTTTGGATGTTCTCTGAATAGGTCGCTATCCTCATTGACCATCTCTGGTTCAACCCAAATACCAAAATCTAGGCCTAATTTATTTACTTTGTCGCAAATGCCTTTTACTCCTCTAGGTAATTTCTTTTTATTATAATACCAGTCACCAAGTGAAGAAAAATCATCATTCCTCTTCCCGAACCATCCATCATCTAAACAAAATAATTCGATACCTAGTTTTTTAGCTTTTTTGGCGATGGCTAATAACTTTTTTTGATTAAAATCAAAATACGTTGCTTCCCAATTGTTTATCAAAATCGGTCTTTCTTTATGCTTGTGATTATCATTAATTATATATTCATTTATTAAATCATGGAAATTACTACTCAACTGATTCAATCCCTTATTAGAATAAGATAG
>CAYYOU010000188.1:0-3056 GCA_964473425.1 uncultured Candidatus Izemoplasmatales bacterium
TATTATTTGAAGAAGCAAACATTAAAGATATTGGTTATACAAAATACCGAAAAGAAAATGTTAATGTGATCTTTCAGTCTTACAATCTAATTAATTATATGACAGCCTTGCAAAATGTTATGGTAGCAATGGATATAAAAAAAGTAGGCTATAAGAATAAGAAAGAAAAGGCATATGAAATATTAGAAAGTCTTGGAATTGACAAAGATACAGCTGATAGAGATGTATTAAAAATAAGTGGTGGAGAGCAACAACGAACGGCTATTGCGAGAGCTTTAGTTCATGATTCAAAGGTGATTCTCGCTGATGAACCTAGCGGAAATTTAGATGATGACACTGAGAATGAAATTGTAAAGATTTTTAAAGAATTAGCCAATCAAGGAAAATGCGTGATAATTGTAACACATTCTTCTAATGTTGCGAAACATGCAGACAAAATATATGAAATTATAAAAGGTAAAATTGTATAATATTACAGAGATTTATAAATTAGGATAGTCACTCAAATGATTATCCTAATTTTAATATATTGCATACTAACTACTTTAATTATAATTTCCTTAGTTTCTTTTCTAATAGTAATTTATTATGATATACTTAATCTAAATTGTATTCGCTTACATATATATCGAGATACTCAAGGAGGCAAAACATGTTTAAAGAGAAATTAACAACCATTAAATCAGATTTTCTTGCGCAGAACAAGGATTTCAATATAGCTGAAAATGTTCATCCTTTAGAGGAGAGAATTGTCTTAAAAAACTATCATGTGATTGATCCGGAAAGTATAATAGAATACATTGCAAATGATGGATATTTTGCGATTGAAAAAGCACTTAGAATGACGCAAGAAGAAGTAATTGATGAAGTTGTTACATCGAAATTAAGAGGTCGCGGTGGAGTAGGTTTCCCTACTGGTTTAAAATGGAAATTTGCTCATGGATATAAGTCTGATGAAAAGTATGTAATATGTAATGCCGATGAAGGTGAACCAGGTACATTTATGGATCGCCATATTTTAGAGGGAGATCCCCATAATAATATAGAAGGTATGATGATTGCCGGATATGCTATTGGAGCAAATAAAGGATATATTTATGTAAGAGCTGAATATCCTCTAGCTGCATCAAGACTGCAAAAAGCAATTGATGATTGTAAAGACCTAGGAATACTAGGTGAAAACATCTTTGGAACTACCTTTAGTTTTGATGTCGAAATTAGACTTGGAGCTGGAGCTTTTATATGTGGTGAAGAAACTGCATTAATGGAATCAATAGAAGGAAAACGTGGGTTAAGCAGAAACAAACCACCGTTCCCTGCAGAAATAGGATTATTTGAACAACCTACCGTTATTAATAATGTAGAAACAATAGCTTGTATTTCTTCTATTATCTTAAAAGGTGGAGAATGGTTTGCGAGCATTGGAACAAAAGAATCAACAGGTACAAAAGTATTTTCATTGTCAGGTAAAACAAAAAATAATGGTATCTTTGAAGTTCCAATGGGTATCACTCTAAAAGATGTTGTATATCAAATAGGTGGAGGGATGAAGGAAGGTTCTTCTTTTAAAGCAGCGTTCACCGGTGGACCAAGTGGTGGGATATTAGCTGAAAATCATATGGACGCTATTATTGATTTTAATAGTCTAAGAGACCATGATTCAATTATGGGTAGTGGGGGAATTATCATTGCTGATCAAGATGATTGTATTGTAGATACTATCACTCATTTTATGAAATTCAATGCTGATGAAAGTTGTGGGAAATGCACACCTTGTAGAGAAGGAACTGAAATCCTTCATAGAATGTTGAAAGAGATTACTACAGGTAATTCATCACTTGCACATTTAGAAAAATTAACACATTTATCTAAAATGGTAGCAACTACTTCTCTTTGTGGTTTAGGCCAAGCAACACCAGATCCAATATTCTCTGCATTAAACAATTTCCATGATGAATTCATGGAACATGTTATTGATAAAAAATGTAAAACAGGTGTATGCAATATGCCTCTTAAAGGAGGGGAGTAAAGATGGGGAAATTAATTAAATTTAAAATTGATGGAAAAGATTACGTTGCATTAGAAAACGAAACAGTCCTTGATGTTTGTAAGAAAAACAATATCTTTATCCCTGCATTCTGTCATGATGAAAGATTCAAAGCAGAAGCAAATTGTCGTATGTGCTTAGTTGAGGCTAGTGATACAAACAAGTTAATGACTTCCTGCACACTAATTCCTAGTGAAGGAGTAGAAATCCTTACAAAGAGCGATACTGTCTTAGAAGCAAGGCGAGAAGTCTTAAAACTTACTTGGGCTAGTCATCCTAATGATTGTGTAGTTTGTCAGGTTGACGGAGATTGTAAACTACAAGATTATATGTATTATTATGATGTTCCAAGTGAAAAAGAATATGATATTCCTGTAAGAGACTACCTGATTGATGATTCTAATAAGTTCTTCATCATCGATCAGTCTAAATGTATTCTTTGCGCTAAATGTGTAAATGTCTGCGATCAGCTTTGTGGAGTTGGAGCACTTAGCATTAACAATAGAGGATCAGAATCCTTTGTTTCTTTTGCTTTTAACAAAGGAATGGATTATTCGACATGTGTTAGTTGTGGAAACTGCGTTAGTGTTTGTCCTACAGGTGCACTTGTTGAAAAAAGTAAAATAAAATTTAGAATGAAAGACACTAGAAAAGTAAGAACAACTTGTCCATATTGTGGGGTCGGTTGTCAATTTGAAGTCGTTTTAAAAGATGATATCGTTGTAAGAATAGATCCTATTAATACTGTTCCTAACGAAGGCTTACTTTGTGTAAAAGGAAAGTTTGCATTTAGATATATAAATCATCCAGATAGATTAAAAACACCTCTCATCAAAAAAGATGGTAAATTTGTTGAAGCTTCTTGGAAAGAAGCTTATGAATTAATCGTAAGTAAAATAACTGAGACTAAAAAAGCGTTTGGACCAAGCGCATTTGCTGGTCTTGCTAGTGCTAAATGTACTAATGAAGAAAATTATTTATTCCAAAAATTAATGAGAGCAGTCATTGG
>CAYYOU010000189.1:0-3041 GCA_964473425.1 uncultured Candidatus Izemoplasmatales bacterium
TACACTCTGTTTATCAGTTAGAATCGTAGTTCTTCATAAAACTTTTGACACTACCTAAAGACCTCTAAAAAAATCTAAATTTAATTGACAATGAAAGCGCTTTATGCTATAATCTGAATAACTCTTCAGGTTATGAATACATTCTCACAAGTTGAAGATTTTGTCAAGATAAGTTTAGTATAGATTAATTCAAATCAAATTGCAAGATAAAAAATATATTATAAAATAGGAGGAAATTATGAGTAAAGTTTACATTGTATCAGCAAAAAGAACACCTATAGGGTCGTTCTTAGGATCATTAAGTTCTGTTCATGTTGCAGATCTTGGAGTCGCGGTAGTAAAAGACATTTTAGAAGAAACACAAATACCCAAAGAAAAAATTGATGAGCTTATTGTAGGAAATATTTTACCTGCAGGAATAGGCCAAGGACTGGGAAGACAAATATCAATTGGTGCTGGTATTCCAATTACTGTTCCAGCATATAGTTTAAATATGGTTTGTGGTAGCGGAATGAAATCTATTATGAACGCTTACTCAAACATTAAAGCAGGAATCCACAATGTAGTTATCGCTGGTGGATCTGAATCGATGAGTAGAGCTCCATTTGTATCTTCTCCTAAAATAAGAAAAGGTAATAAGATGGGGAATTTAAGTTTATCAGATCACATGATTAGTGATGCTCTTACAGATGTATTTAATAATGTTCATATGGGGATTACTGCAGAAAATATAGTTGATCGTTATGGTCTAACTAGATTACAACAAGATGAATTTGCAATTGCTTCACAAACAAAAGCAATCGCTGCAGTAGACGCTGGAAGGTTTAAAGAAGAAATAGTGCCTGTTACTGTTAAAAACAGAAGAGGAGACATTATAGTTGATACAGATGAGTATCCAAATAGAAAAACAGACCTAGAGAGATTAGGAAAATTAAGAGCTGCATTTAAAAAAGAGGGTAGTGTTACTGCTGGAAATAGTTCTGGTATAAATGATGGAGCTAGTTTTATGCTTGTAGTAAGTGAAAAAGCGTTAAAAGAATATAACTTAACACCTCTTGTAGAAGTGATCGGAATTGGGCAAGGTGGAGTTGAACCATTATACATGGGAATGGGACCTGTACCTGCAATTAAAAACGTATTACAAAGTACTAATATGACGTTATCTCAAATGGATTTACTTGAACTTAATGAAGCATTTAGTGCTCAAAGTTTAGGAGTAATAGCTGAACTTGTTGATGAACATGATTTAACAAGAGAAGAAATTTTAGAAAGAACGAATGTAAATGGTGGAGCTATTGCACTTGGACATCCTGTTGGATCAAGTGGAAATAGAATCACTACAACTTTAATTCATGAAATGATTAAAAGAAAAAATAAATATGGTCTTGCATCTCTTTGTATTGGCGGGGGAATGGGGACGGCTATAATTGTGAAAAATATGGAGGTAAAATAATGAGATTAAAAGGTAAACTAGCTGTCGTAACTGGCGGAGCAAAAGGAATTGGAATGGAAGTTGCTTTAAAATTTGCAACTGAAGGAGCAAAAGTAATCGTTGCTGATATGACTAAATTATCATTCGTAAATCAAAATGTAATAGGATATATTCTAAATGTTGGAGATTCTGCAGCTTGTAAAGAGTTCTTTGATAAAGTCACAGAAGAACATGGGAATATTGATATCTTAGTTAATAATGCAGGGATCACAAGAGATTCAATGACTAGAAAAATGACTGATGAACAATGGGACCTTGTATTAAATGTTAACTTAAAAGGTGTTTTCAATTTAGTAAGACATATTGGTCCACATATGGAAGTAAATGGTGGAGGATCTATTATAAATATCTCAAGTGTAGTTGGAGAATATGGAAATATTGGACAAGCAAATTATTCAGCTGCGAAAGCTGGTATGATTGGACTTACAAAAACATGGGCTAAAGAATTTGCTCGTAAAGGTGTACCAGTAAGAGTAAACGCTATATCACCTGGATATGTTATGACTGACATTTTAAAAACAATACCACAAGATTTACTTGATAAATTTGCTCAACTTACAATGTTAAAAAGATTAGGACAACCAAATGAAATAGCAAATGCAGTTATGTTCCTTGCTAGTGATGAGTCATCATACATTACTGGACATAATCTAAGCGTTAATGGCGGAATGAGACTATAAAAATAGTATAGACTAAATATGGAGGTGACATTTTGTCCGAAGATAAAAAAATAGGAATTGTTGGAACAGGTATCTATTTACCTAAACAATTTTTAACAGCAAAAGATATAGCTGCAAAAACAAACGGAGTTTGGACAGAAGAAGCTGTCATAGAAAAACTTGGAATAAAGAAAATATTAGTCGCAAATGAAAACGAAGGTGCACAAGAAATGAGTTATCTCGCTGCACTTGATTGTTTAAAAAACACTAAAGTTGATCCATTAGAAATTGATGTAATATTATCAGTAACTGAAGAATGGAAAGAATACCCTCTTACTACCTCTGCATTATATGTGCAAGGTAAGATAGGTGCGAATAATGCATGGGGTATTGATTTACAAAATCGTTGTTGTACAACAGTCTCTGCTATGAAAATCGCAAAAGACATGTTAACTGCAGATGATGAAATTAAAACAGTCATGATTGTTGGAGGATATCGAAATGGAGATTTCGTAAACTTTGAAGATAAAGATATGTCAATGATGTATAATTTATCCGCAGGCGGAGGAGCTATGATTTTAAAGAAAAATTATAATCATAATTTGCTTCTTGGTACTCATATCATAGCTGATGGAACTTTAGCTCGATCTGCTGGAGTAGTTATTGGGGGAAGTTGTAATCCAATAACGAAAGAAAATGCAAGTAGTGCATATAAATCTTTAACTCTAATGGACGCAAAAAAGATGAAAGATAGATTGAAAGAAGTTTCAATGGATAATTGGCTTATGTGTATTGATAAGTCATTAGAAAAATCTAAATTAACAAGAGAAGAATTAGATTTTATTTGTATTCTACATATTAAACGTTCAGGACATCAACATATGATGGAA
>CAYYOU010000190.1:0-3036 GCA_964473425.1 uncultured Candidatus Izemoplasmatales bacterium
ATGCTCAGTGGCTATCGCGAAGAATATTATTGATGGTGAAGATGGACTTAATGGCATAAATACTGGCATTCCTTTTTTTGAAATTGCAACAGCTTATGTGCCCTTAGATATATTGACATATGATAACCCTCAACATACATATGACTTAATCTTTTTTACAGGTTATAAAGATAAATCAAACGTAATTTTTGAATATATTGACTTTGCAATTTACGAATAAATTATCTAGGCATTTCAGAATCTGATGATATCATCTGCCACTTTTATGTGTGCCGGGCATGGCATTAATCTTACTGGTGAAAGTCCAGTCGGGGGTATTTACCGCCAACCGTAGTGAAGCGCAAGGTGGTTACCGTGAGGTAGTGGCTGAAGGAAGCGTGTAGCAAAACTTTAAACCTATGAACAAGAACTTGATAACATGGCTATGAGGTGGATAAGGTGACCAATGACACTAAAGTCCAAAAGGTAAACGTAAAACCAAAGTAGTAAATCAAGAGGTAATAGAGTGAAAGATTAGTACCTTACCCCGGGAGCTAGCTATAGATAGGATTTAATTTGATTGTTCTATTCCTCGTTGTCAATAATATCAAATTCATTTAGTCTTATTGCCTCTTCAAGTTGAGGGTAGTTATCGATAAACTGTTTAACAACTCTGAATGAACTCTTCATAAAGGTTTGTTTCATAGACTTCTTTTCAATTTTTTTAATGTTTTGCTGATAAGATTCAAGACTACCATTTTTAAGTATTACATAAAGGATATATGCATTTGCTGCATGTCGAAAGGCATTATTGATGGTGAATTTTTCTTTTACAAAACTATCAAAACCAGTAATTCCTCTTTTTAAGAGAGCAAACTTTTCTTTCTCTCCATATGTTCCATTTGATAATATCAATCTTAGAGCTTCTAACGAATCCTCGATACAATCTAAATATGTTATGTCCTTTAATTTCCTTGTTTTTATTTCATGATCAGATATTACCTTATATGTGTCAAGAATAATCCCATCGCTTAAATCCGCGGACGAGTACAATATTGAGACATCAAATAATTGTTTTATTATTTCTGTATATTTATTATCTTTATATCTAATTCCAATTGTGTTTGGTCCAAAAGCTGTTAATTTGTCAGCTAGAATTTCTTCAACTATAGGAATCTTTATGTTTTCATAAGGCTCACTTGTATCTATGAAATCAAATTTTACTTGTTTTGAAGTATATTTTTTATAAGGAATAGGTTCATACACTATATCAAGTATTACATAATATTCTTCATCTGTATCAATTTGTGAGTTGTAAAAGAACTTAAAGTGTTTTTTCTTGATACCTCTGTACTCTCTTACATCTTCCTCGAATCTAATAAATACAGTGTCTGCTATTTCAATTCTACTTACAAATGTCTCTAAAATTTCTTCTAGCATTAGGACATCAATATCTATAGAAAATCTATTTAGCTTTTCTGTAAGCAACATTAATGATGTACCTCCTTTAAAAACAAAATCTACTCCCATGTTAGATATAAGTTCTAAAAGACTTAAAGCGTGAATAACTTTTTCAAGAGTTAAATTTTTAGGTTTTGTTTCTGTAAATATTTTTTTTTGCCACTCTGATGTAAATGTTGAGTTAAGAATCATTTTAGTTTAGCCCTTTCTATGTCAAATTTAATTGTATTTGTAATGTAATTTATTAACTCTGTTCTCATGTTTCTTATTTTTGCATACTGCAATAGCGTTGTGAAGTTAATTTGATAGTAGTTTAAGGAATTGGTAAAGATCTCTTTTAATTCTCCTGAATCAACGCCATACATTCCTTTCTTATCAACAAATAAATCCACTAATATTTTTTCAAGCTTTGGAGTCGGTAAATCAATATCTTTGTTATAGTGGATATTAGATCCCAACTTATTTGTTCTCTTCTTTTTATTGATTGGAGCTTTTTTAAGTAAGTGATCTATGATAATCGGATTGTCGTCTAGTTGTGCTCTTTCAATCTCTTTATAATCGTAAACGTTAAGATTTTTATTGTTTAGTATTATAAATAATTTTAAGGAATCTATAAATTCTTTCTCTACACATATAAAAGTAGCGTCCTTAAAGAATTGGTGTCTCATTAATATTTGCAGATCTGATTTTCTCCAAATACAATAGTTGAAATCTACTAAAAGTGTATAGATACTTTTATTCAAATCAACCAAGCAATCTGCAATATTTATCTTGAATTGTTTTCTTTTTGAAATCACTATTCGTTCTTTATCTATATTGTAGGCATACTCTGCTTTTTTCAAGTCGTAAATATAGTAATTCATGTATTCTTTTTTTCTGTTTGGGAAGTTTTCAAGTATATAGTTCACTAAATCTTGTTTAGCAACTATTTTAGTTTCCCCAAAATAACTAGAAATTTTCTGCATTTCTTCTACTTTCATTAAAATCACTCCCGGTATTGTAGAATAATCTGATAAATTCTACTATACCTGATTATACTCTACATTTTTAGTTAAGTCAATGTGAATATCCGGTATGGTAGAAAATATTTAAAAAATCTACTATACCGGTTTATTGGACTGTGATGGATCTTGAACACTAGTTCGGAAATATATCATATGCATATAATAGCGAGTTGCAACTAAAAGCGATACAATGATGAACTGCACCCAAAAACTTGCACAACGCAAACTATCTAAAAGAATGAAAGGCAGTAACAATTACTACAAACAAAAACTAGTTGTAGCTAAAATTCATGAAAAGATAAGAAATCAAAGAGATGATTTCTTACATCAAGAATCAAGAAGACTAGTAAATACGTATGATATTATTTGTGTAGAAACATTAGACTTAGTTGAAATGATGAAAACAAAATATTTTAGCAAACAAGTATCAGACATAAGTTACAACAAATTCTTACATAACTTATCTTACAAGTGTGAAGACAGTGGCAAAACACTACACAAAGTGAATAAGTATTATGCATCTAGTAAGATATGTAGTGTCATAGATAGAGATCATAACGCAGCGATTAATATCGCTACAAAAGGTATGATG
>CAYYOU010000191.1:0-3026 GCA_964473425.1 uncultured Candidatus Izemoplasmatales bacterium
GCATATCCACCAGCAAGAGAATGAATAAGAACTGCTTGTTTACAAGCACCTATCAAGTTATATCCTTTACCAATAATACTTGCGATTATTCCTGACAACACATCACCACTACCAGCAGTTGCCATTCCAGGATTACCATGATTGCTAAAATACATTACTTCTTTATTAGCAATTACTGTGCATGGACCTTTTAGAACTATTGTAAATTTGTATTTCTTTGTTAATTGTTCAATGTATTTCAAAGGATTTTTTATTACATCTTCTGTATCGATATCTAATAACATTGCTAGTTCTCCACAATGAGGAGTAATGACAATATTTTCACCATTCTTAATTTCTCCTAAAAATGATTTCAAGTAATAGATTCCATCAGCATCAATAACTAAGGGTTTTTCAAGTCTTAATAACTCTTGTAGAATTTCATAATTTACATCATCATGTCTTCCAAGTCCTGGACCAAATACAATAACATTTTTCTTATATGTATAATGTAATAATTCTTCTATACTCCCATATGCTTTAGACATAACCTCAGGATACAGATTCATTACGTGTTTTAAATACTTATTATTATAGGCAATAGAGGATAATCCTGAACCTGTTCTTAATGCTGCATATGCAGCAAGAACAGGTGCTCCCATAGTTCCATTGCTTCCACCAATGACTAATACATTTCCAAAGTTATATTTATGGGTATTATTCAATCTTTTAGGAAATGAATTGCTATATTCTTCTTTTTGAAGAAGGAATCTTCTTGTACTAGATACAACGCTTAATATACCAATATCTAACAAGATACTTTTACCATGATAATCCATTGCATCATTTAAAAGATTTCCTATCTTGTAATTTTGAATAATTAAAGTGTAATCTGCAGCAACGGCAATACCCGCTACTTGTCCATTGTTTGTTTTTATTCCAGAAGGAATATCAATACTGCATACATGAGCTTCACTCTTATTAATCAGTTTGATAACCTCTAGATGTATCCCCTCTATATTTCTAATAAGTCCAATCCCGAAAATAGCATCTATTAAAACTGTTGATTTTCGCAACATAGTAGATAACTTTGGAATCTTAGTTTCATTATTTACAAAGAAAACTTTTCCTCCAAGATTTAATAGCCTTGTAAGCATCTCTTTAGATTCTTTAGTTTGTTTATCTAAATCACCTACTACAACAAATTGAACGCTATAGTAGTTTTTAAGTAAATTGATTCCGACAACAAAACCGTCTCCTCCATTATTTCCAACTCCAGATATGATTGTTACTTTGTCAGCATCTTTATCAAACCCTATATCTTCAACTAAACTAAGGTATAGGAAAGACCCAACTCTTTCCATAAGTTCCAAAGAACAAATTTGAAGTTGATCACATGTAAACTTATCCATATACTTCATCTCTTTAGAATTAACTATCTTTAAGTCCTTCAAATTAATCACCCCTTAATAATCTCTTCACCTTAATTATACATTTGGATTTAATATAAAGCAAAACAGTATAACAAAAATGCTTAAAACTATTAAAAAAAATGTACTGCAAACTATAAAAATAATATGATATAATACTTTTATAAGGGGAGATGAGTCTATGAATAAAGATAAAGATTTGTATAACAAAAGTAATACATTATGCGTCAGACTTAGCCGTAAAGATCTTCAAAAACTTGAATACTTAAGAATCAAACTAGACATAGGAGATCACTCAAAGCTGATTAGATTACTAATAGAGAAAGAATTCAATAAGTTGTAATATTTAAAAAATCCCAAATCTAAATTAGATTTGGGATTTTTATTTTATTTTACTTTTTATACACTAAGTGAACACTGTTTCCATATTGATTACTACTTACAAGTGTCAAGTTTTTCAATTCTTTACTTTCAAGAAACATTGGAATTCCTTCTCCAATAATATGAGGAACGACATGTATTTGGAATTCATCAATTAGATTTTCGTTTATAAAACTCTGTATAACTTTAGCTCCTCCAAATAACCAAATAATTCCTTCTTCTTTTTCTACGATTGATTTAATATCTTCATTAGTGAATATAATACCTTCATTATCACTAGTTAATTCTTTTGACGTTAACACATATACTTTCTTTCCTTTAAAAGGAATACCTCCAAAATTAAGCATTACTTCATAAGTATTTCTACCCATTACTAAAACATCTACATAATTAACAAATTTATTAAATTCATCTGAAAATGCAGATTCCATATTATCTAAAAAATCAACACTACCATCTTTTCTTGCAATGTATCCATCTAAAGATACTGCTAATTGAAGAATAACATAACTCATTATAATCTCCTCCTGCTCTAATTTTATTATATGTTTATATATAAAAAAAGCTAACAAATAGCTTCTTTACTTTATATAATGGCAGGGGCGGAGAGGATCGAACTCCCGTAGACGATGTTGGAGACCTAAAATGCACAATTAATTGAATAAGTTGACAGATTATGTAACTCCTATGATAAAATATAAATGAGGTGATAAGTCTATGTTAGAAAAAAAGCAAAATAACAGAATAATTTTAGTTTTAGTTATGATTTTACAAGGAGTACCTCTTATGATTTCAAATATCATTGAATTAATAAATCAAAAGCCAACCATTCGTTATGAAGTTGAACTTTTTCCCTATTACCAGTATATTGGTATAATTATAGGTATCTTACTTATAATATCCGGAATTGGAATTCATTACAAAAGAGTTATTGCACATTACCTTTCATTCTGTGTTTACTCAATATTAACAGTGTTCTCGATTGCATCAATAATATTAATTTATATTAAAGGTCTTACACCAATGCCGTTACCACTATATATTTTTGCTTTTGGATATATAGCTTTAATGATTTACTTTACTTATAATTCAAAAGTAGAAATACAAAATCGTAGTATTTAAATTGAATAAATGTATGAAAAAACAAAAACCACTTTAGTTTAGTCATTATCTAAGGTGGTTTTTTTATAATCTTATATTACATAGATAAAAAGATGAAAAGTAGCCTAGAGGTGT
>CAYYOU010000192.1:0-3016 GCA_964473425.1 uncultured Candidatus Izemoplasmatales bacterium
TCAGTTAGTTTCACAAAAGAAGAATATACTCGCATTGTTTCAAACATCACTTATCAACATACGATTATAGGAATTGATAACTTTGAAAATAATTTTGATTTAAAAGCGTTAAAAGATATCACAGAATATTCATATCAAACAATATTTACATCAAAACATAAAACTGTTGTCTCTAATTTTGATTACTCAGTAAAAGTACTGTATAAAGAAGATATCAAGACTGAAATAAAGACAATTACAGATGTATTTGAAAAAGATCAAAAGAAGAAGTTGTTACTTGTAGAAGGAAAATACGATGTTGCATGGTTTGAAAAAGGACTAAAAGTAATTGATGAATTTCAAAACTATCGCGTTATACCTTGTGGAGGATATGGAAATATTCAATATGTAAGAGAACAATTAGAGAAAGAAGGGTATAATACAATTACAATAACTGATGGAGATGTACACTCTAAAGACTCTTTAAAGAGAGAGGTTATTGAGTTATATGCAGATATCAACTATATAAACACTAGATTTAACACTAGATTTAAGGAAATGCCTTCAAGAAAAAAGGATTTCTTTAGAAAGTTTTCTGTGAAAGATGATGTAGTTAAGAAAATACTAAGCAGTTGGGCAAGAAAGAATTTAACGCTAGACTCAGACTTTGTAACAGAATTGGGCAAAATAATAAGTTAATTTTATGGAGGGTTATAAATGGTATATTTCGCAAGATGTAATGGTGTATTTAACAAAAATAGTGTGGAACTAGTTGATGATAAA
This sequence comes from uncultured Candidatus Izemoplasmatales bacterium, assembly GCA_964473425.1. Taxonomy (GTDB): domain Bacteria; phylum Bacillota_I; class Bacilli_A; order Izemoplasmatales; family Izemoplasmataceae; genus JAFGXW01. Next base: position 763 of record CAYYOU010000192.1, read on the forward strand.
GGACAACTTTTTTTCACATTAAAACATGCTAAATTACCAATTATATCAGGGTTAAACATTAAAGACGAAGTGAATTCTTCAACATTTAAAGTGAACTACAATCCACTTAGATTCAAAAAGAGATTTCAACTTTTAGATTCAGCTGGTAGTGAAGTTCTAGGGATAAGTGTTGGCCTTAAATATCTTCATAAGATTTTATACAAAGACAAAATATATGCCTGTAAAGGCAGTATTTGGAAAGTAAGATACAATTTATATGATCAAGACAATGTTGTTGCTTCTATCCAAGTTGTTAAAATCGATAAGGAAAAATTCTTTAAGATTGAACTTGCAGACAACACTGATATTATGTTAGCACTCGCAATGTTAATCATTGCGCAATCAATAAGAGAAAGAATATTTATAATATAGGAGGATAATATGAAATATTATGTTAAACAAAAGGTTTTTTCTTTAAAGGACAAATTTACTATTAAAGACTATTCACAAAATGATGTGTTCCAAGTTGAAGGAAAATTCATGTCAATTTCGAACAAGCTTCAGTTACTTAATATGGACGGATCACAAGTATTAAACTCAAAAAAACAATTATTTAGAATTATGCCACTTTATAGAATTTTCTCAAATCACGATGAAGAATTAGCTGTGATTAAAAAGAAATTCGCGTTTAAACCAAAATTCGATGTTCAAGTTGGAGAAGATGAGTATAAAGTTGAAGGAACTCTCTTTGCACATTCTTTCTTCATTTCTAAAGATGATGTTGAAGTTGCATCAATTACTAAGAAAGTATTCTCATTTGGAGATTCATATGAAATAGACATACTTGATGAAACAAAGAAAGAACTATTCTTATTTATAGTTATTATCATTGATCAAGTAATTCATGAATCACAAAAAAAGAATGGTTTTAATGCATAATTGTTTAATTTGTGGAAATGAGACAGTTTCTGTAGTAGATACACAAATTAAGGTAACATACTCTGTATGTAACAATTGCTACTTTATACATAAGGATAAGGAATTCCATGTTGATAGAAAAGAGGAGAATCGTCAATACTCCCTTCATAACAACTCTTTTGACAGTGAAGGATATGTCAAAATATTTGTGGATTTAATTCATGATTATATTAAACCCCTTGGCATAACTAAAAAAGTACTAGAATATGGAAGTGGACCTGGTCCAGTGTTAAAAGAATTGTTAGTTAGAGAGGGTTATAGTGTTTTTGATTTTGACCCGTACTTTAATGATAATTTAGAGTATCAGGATAATATGTATGAACTGATTACTTCTACAGAAGTAGTAGAACACTTCAATAATCCTCTTGCTGATTTTAAACATTTATCAAGTTTATTAGAATCAAAGGGGTACTTAGTGATTATGACAAGATTTAGAACAATGGAACTACCTGAGTTTCTAAATTGGTGGTATAGAAGAGACACTACACATGTATCTTTTTACACATTAAAAACGCTTGAAGTAATCGCTAAAAAATTCAATCTTAATCTAGTAACTACTAATAATGTGAATGTAATTGTTTTTCAAAAAATATAAATAAAAAAGAGAATGATTTCTCTTTTTTATTTGTTATAATATTTATAGGTGATATTATGAAAAATATCAAAATCACAGCCAAAGACATTGTGAAATTCATATACAGTGGTGGCGATTTAACTAGTGAATACCAGTCTAATAAACGTGCTTTAGAGGGTATTGAAGCTCACCAGCATCTTCAAAATCAATACAAGGAAATTGATAAAAAAGAGGTTTCTGTTGAAACTCTTTTTGAACTTGGGAATTATAGTTTTTATATTACTGGAAGAATGGATGGATTATTGTCTGAACATAGTAAATTAATTATTGAAGAAATTAAAAGTACAAAAGTAGATCTTGAACTAATGGAGATTAATACAAGACCAGAACACTTAATGCAAGCAAAAATGTATGCTTATATGTATGTGAAGAAGAATGACTTGAAATCGATAAATGTAAGGCTTACTTATATAGCAGTTGAAGGGTACCTTACAAAATCTTTTAATAAGAGATATAATATTTCACAATTAGAAAGATTTTTTGAAAATACAATAAAAGAATACACTAATTGGTTAGAGATATATGATGAACATCAGAAAAATAAATTATCTTCAATTGAGGGACTAATGTTTCCTTTTCCTGAATATAGGGAAGGACAATACCGTTTTATGGGCGCAGTATATCAAACACTAATGAAAAAAGATATATTGTATAGCATTGCAC
>CAYYOU010000193.1:0-3016 GCA_964473425.1 uncultured Candidatus Izemoplasmatales bacterium
AATCGCTACTGTTTCTAGAGTGATTAACAATAGTGGATATGTGAAGAAAGAAACAAGAGATAGAATTGAGAAAGTAATTAAAGAAATAAATTATGTGCCTAACGAAATAGCTAGAAGCATGAAAAGACAAAAGAATAATATTATTGCTTTTATTCTTCCAAATAGTACTCATTTATTTTTTGGGGAATTACTATATTATGTAGAAGAAGAATTATTTAAATATGGATATAAAGTTATGGTTTGTAACTCAAGTGAAAAACTAGAAAAAGAAATAGTTTATTTAGATATGTTAAATAATAACAGAGTTGATGCTGTTATATTACTAACAAATAATGATGTTGACAAATATTTAAATAAAAGTTTACCATTATTGTCTTTTGATAGAAGGTTTGAAGGGGTACCATTTGTAGCAAGTGATAACTATAATGGTGGAGTACTTGCTGCTAAAAGATTTATTGAGCAAGGATGTAAGAACATGATGTTTATTGGTGATGATGCTCAAGGGGATTCAACAGTTGTAATGACAGAAGTAACAAAAAGAAGACTTGGATTTTCAGAATACTTAAAATCTAAGGGTTATCCTGATATTGTAAATATTGAATATCCTTTAGGGAATTATATTTATATTCCAGAAGGAATACATAAACTTATTGGCGAACATCCTGAGGTTGATGGTATATTTGCGATTTCGGATGCGGTTGCTTGTGATGTCGTTAGAGAACTAGAAAAAGCTGGAAGAAGAGTTCCTGAAGATGTAAAGGTAATTGGATTTGATGGAGGAAGAAGTTTCCTAAACTTAGGTAAACAAATTACTTCAGTCAGCCAATCACCTGATTTAATAGCAAAGGCTATTGGAGAAAGCATTGACAGTTTCTATAAAAAAACAGAAGTAAAAAATAAAATAATTCCTGTATATTTACAAGAAGGAGACACAGCATAAAAATAATAATACGTTTTCCCATTCATTATTGACAGCGTTTTCAAAAGGTGCTATACTTAATTTAAGTAACACCTTTTATTTTTTTACTAATATATGGAAAGCTTTCCCCCTTTTTAGTTTTTGAAGATTATTAACCATATATCAATAAGATACCTAAAGGTAATTATATTTTTTAACAAAATATGGAAAGCTTTCCCTCTTTAGAACTGATGATTATGAAAAGGAGATATATTATGGACTTCAAGAAGGTATTTGCTTTGCCAAATAAAGAACATGATATTTTGCTTATTGGTGAGATTCTAATTGATGAAATTAGTGTTGATCAAGTAATTGAAGGTAAATTATTATTTGGTGGAAGTCCAGCAAATGTTGCTGTAAATTTAAAAAATCTCGGATTAGACCCTATGTTTTTTGGAGCAGTAGGGAATGATGATTCAGGTCATTATTTAAAAAGCGAATTAAGATCTAGAGGAATCAGCGACGACCATGTTAAAACTTTTAAAACGAAAACGACTACTGTAAAAATAGAACATAGTCAAAATTCACATACATTTACTTTTAATAGGAGCTCAGATTATCATATATATTATACAAAGGAATTAGAAGAGGAATTAAGTAAAGTCAAAATAGTGCATTTTACATATTGGCCTTTATCAAAAGAACCTGCTAGATCAACTATTGAAAATGTTATAAAATTCGCAAAAGAGAATAATATTATCATCGGATTCGACCCCAATTATCATAAAGACCTAGAAACTACAGATAGTATAAATATTGAAGAACTTAAAAGTATCATAGGTCAAGTGGATATCATTAAACCTAGTTTAGATGATTCTATAAGAATTTTTGGAGAAGGATTTACACCAGAAGAATACATCTTAAAGTACCAAGAGCTTGGTTGTAAGTTAATTGTAATGACTCTTGGAAAAGACGGTCTAATCGCAAGCTACAAAGGCGAAAGGATTAAAATGCCTTCAATGGCAGAAGAAATAGTTGAAGTAACAGGAGCAGGTGACGCATTTTGGAGCGGTCTATATGCTGGAATTATTAATAAAGAAACAATATATAATGCAATAAAAATTGGATTAGTATGTAGTTCATATAGTCTAAAACAAGTTGGAGCAATAACAAATTTACCAAACATTTCTAAAATAAAAAAAGAATTTAATATTTAGGAGAAAATTATGCATATTGTATTTTTAAATCCCCAAGGAAACTTTGATAAAAACGATTCATATTGGACAATGCATCCAGATTTTGGTGGACAACTAGTTTATGTGAAAGAAATCGCATCTGAAATGGCAAAATTAGGCCATAAAGTAGATATAGTAACAAGAAAGATTGATGATCCTGAATTCCCTGAATTCAGTAGTAAATTTGATGCTTATGATGATTCACCTAATTTAAGAATTTTAAGAATCCCTTGTGGGAGTAAGTTATTCTTAAATAAGGAATTACTTTGGGAACATCTCAATGAATGGACAAATAATATAATTGAATTCTACTCAAAAGAAGGAAAATTATTTGACTTTATGACTGGACACTATGGTGATGGTGGATTAAGTGCTGCGCTGATAAAAGCGAAAACGAATATTCCATATTCATTTACAGGACATAGTCTTGGAGCACAAAAATTTGATAAGCTAGGTGGAAATTTATCTAACTATGATACATTAGATAAAAAATATCAATTTACAAAGAGACTAACAGCTGAAAGAACAGCGATGAATTATGCAGACATAATTTTTGTTTCAACAAATCAAGAGAAAGAAGAACAATATAACCACAATTTGTATAGTAGTAAAACTAATAGTTTAAACCCTCTTATTAACGTTGTTCCTCCTGGGGCAAACACGAAAGTCTTTGCTCCAGCAGGGAGGAATAACATAAACAAGGTTAACTCTGAAAAGATTACCTATACAATTAATCGTGATATAGCATTAAAAAGAAGAAAATTACCATTCATTATACTTGCAAGCAGACTTGATCCTAAGAAAAACCATCTAGGGTTATTAAAAGCTTATGCAAAAAATAGTGAGGTTAATGAAAGAACAAACTTACTGATATCACTTCGTG
>CAYYOU010000194.1:0-3001 GCA_964473425.1 uncultured Candidatus Izemoplasmatales bacterium
TTTCCCAAGAGTATACTTTTTTTGTTTGTTTCGAGATATAGAATTTCCTAATAAACAAAAAAGGAATCAAATGATGATTGATTCCTTTTTACATCTATTTTATAAAAATCGTTCCTAATTGAATCCTTTAATACACTCTCCCACTACCTCACTTATTGTAGGGTGAGCATGAATAATATTCTTGTATTCATTTATGTTTATGTTCTTATACATAATTGAAGTCACTTCATGAATTAAATCAGAAGCATGAACTCCAATTATATGACAACCAACTAATATATCAAATTCATCAACAATCATCTTTAAAAAGCCATCAGTTTCATTCGCACATTCTGCTTTTGCATTTGTCTTGAATAGATACTTATTAGTACGGTATACTTTTCCTTCTAACTCTTGTTCTGTCAATCCTACAGTTGCAATTTCAGGAAAACTAAATACAACACTTGGAACTTGTTTAAAGTTTATCTCCATATCCTTTTTTAATATATGGCTAACAGCTTTATAGCCGTCATATGTCGCTTTGTGAGCTAACATAAGTATTCCTGTAACATCACCAATTGCGTAGATATTACCGATACTTGTTTGAAAAAACTCATTCACAGCTATTCCAGTTTTTGATAATTTGATTCCTTGGGTTTCAAGATCTAATCCTCCATAGTTTGGTGCTCGACCTGTACTTAGGAGTACATAATCAGTTTCGATTTCAATCTCTTTATTCTTGCTGTCAATGACTGCGAAATAAGTAGAGTCTCTTTTGATTAGTTTCTTAAAAGATGAGCCATTATATATATTTATTCCTTGACGCTTGTATAAATTACGAGCTCTTTTCTTTATATCTTTATCAAGTGGAGGTAATATTTCTTTCTCATATTCAACAAGTGTGATTTCACAATCAAAATAGTTGAATATTGTAGCCATCTCACACCCAATTACTCCTGCTCCGACAATTACCATTTTTTTAGGCATCTTCTTTAGACTAAGTATTCCAGTAGAATCGTTTACTATAGGAAGATCATTTCCTTCAAATTGTAATACCTTCGGCACTGATCCTGTAGCAATAATTATGTTCTTGGTTTTGATGATTTCTCCATTTACTTCAACTTCGTTTTTGGAGATGATTTGAGCTGTTCCTTCAATAAGTTCAATTCCAAGTTTTTTAATTGTTGTTATTATATTATTTACTTGATTCGAAACAATTGCTTCTTTTCTAGATTTAATCACTTCATAATCAACTGTAAAACCATCTACATTCACTCCAAAAACATCAAGTTCCTTCATGTCTTTAATAGTACTTGCGTTATGATACAAAGCTTTTGTAGGAATACATCCATAATTTAGACATGTTCCTCCAACTTTATGTTTTTCAATTAGAACAACATCTAATCCATGTTCTTTAGCAAAGATTGCTGCATCAAATCCTCCTGGTCCTGCACCTATAATTACTAGATCTTTCATTCTAGTAAGTCACGGTACTTAACAAGTGGTTTTCTAGCGGCAGTTGCTTCATCTAGTCTTTTAACCACAGTAGTGTAAGGAGCACCCTTAACTAAATCAGGAGTAGTTCTCGCTTCTTCTGCTACAGTCTTCATTATTTTTATAAAATCATCAAGTGTTTCTTTACTTTCTGTTTCAGGGGGTTCAATCATAATAGATTCTTTAAAGACAAGTGGAAAATAGATTGTTGGGGGATGAACATCATAATCAAGTAATCTTTTTGCGACATCTAATGTTGTAACATGATGTGATTTATCAATTAAACCATCAAAGACAAATTCATGTTTACATACTCCTTTAATAGGAAGTAAATAATCATCTTTTAATGACTCTTTGATGTAGTTAGCGTTTAATACGCTAAATCTTCCAATATTACCCATGTTTTCTTTACCAACAGATAATAAATACGTATATGCTTTAACAACAACTCCAAAATTCCCATAGAAATGAGATATTTGACCAATTGCAGTATCATTTGAATCTTCAATTATGTATTTTTCTCCTACCTTTTTAATCACTGGACTAGGTAAATATTTAACTAAATGTTTCACAACTCCAACAGGACCACTACCTGGTCCTCCTCCCCCGTGTGGGGTAGAGAATGTTTTATGCAAGTTAATATGCATAATGTCAAATCCCATATCTCCCGGTCGTGCTAACCCAAGAATTGGATTTAAGTTTGCGCCATCATAATATAATAATCCACCAGCATCATGTACTAGTTTTGATATTTCACAAATATCCTTTTCAAATATTCCAGTAGTATTAGGGTTCGTAAGCATGATTCCAGCTACTTCATCGTTTAGTGCTTCTTTTAGACTTTCTAAATTTACAGTACCATCTTGATTTGATAAGACCTCTACTGTATCAAATCCAGCAACAACAGCACTTGCAGGATTCGTTCCATGAGCACTATCAGGTATAATAATTTTAGTTCTTCTAGTATCTTTACGATCCATATGATACTTTTTCATAATCATTAGACCTACAAGTTCACCGTGAGCCCCAGCATAAGGATTTAATGAGTATGTATCAAGACCACTAAGTTCACTAAGTATTCTTTGTGTTTCATAATATATCTCAAGTACACCTTGAAGTGAATCAAGGTGTTGATATGGATGCATACTAAATAACGGATTATTAGCAATATCCTGGTTAAGCTTAGGATTGTATTTCATAGTACAAGATCCCAAAGGATAAAATCCTTTTTCAACACCAAAGTTTTTAAATGAAACATTTGTATAATGTCTTACTGCTTCTAACTCACTTACTTCAGGTAATTCAGCAAGTTCATCTCGAAGTAAGTCTTTATTTATAACGTGATTCTTAAATTCACTTTTAGGAAGCGAATATGCTTTTCGGCCTTTTTTAGAAATCTCAAATATCAATTTATCGTAGTACATTATAATACCTCCAATATACTGACTAATTTGTCAATTTCTTCTTTTGTTCTTTTTTCAGTTGCCGAAAACAAAACCATATTCTTTTTAGATATATCATATTTACC
>CAYYOU010000195.1:0-2982 GCA_964473425.1 uncultured Candidatus Izemoplasmatales bacterium
TTTCGTACGACATAAGACAAAATCATCATACCATTTGCTTTTAACTTATCCAGTTGTTTCCTTGGTAAATCCTCAAACTTGTAGTTAATAAAATCTGGCTTTGTCCAAAAATTAAAACTTAATTTGGTTAACAATCTTCCCCCGATACCTTTGTATGCTTTTGAAATTTGTCCTCTTATAATAGTTGAATCTATTTTTTTGAACAGATGAAGAATTCTAGGATCAAATGAATGTATCGCATATTTGTGTGGATAGTGTGAAATCAATTCTAAGAAAGATGTTACTAAATCTTTGTTTCTCTTTGATGATTTTAATTCGATTAGAAATTCAGTTGTTTCTGGCAGAGTGGATAATACATCTGACAGTAATGGAATGCATTCATTTGAATCTAATAATGAGTGTTCTTTTATTGTTGAATAAGTACTCTTTTCTACCACAATATCACACCCTGTTAATCGCGCTAGATTACTATCGTGAATTACTACAATCTTGTTGTCCTTTGTGATGCGAATATCAAGTTCAATGTGGTATCCTTTTCGAACAGCATTATTGAAAGCTGGCAATGAATTTTCCGGTAGTGTTTTGTTGTGTAACCCTCTATGTGCAAAATAACCTTCGCATATCCATTTTAGGTCTTTCATACGGATCCCTTCCTTCTTCAAGTATGTCAATATTATACTACTTTTGGATAGTTATAGGATGAAAAATCATAAAACTATTTTTTAGTTTTTCTAAAGTTTATCCGAATCCATTATTTCATTTTAGGTTTTTATCCATTATTGGATGCACATACTTCTTGATAATAAGTTCATACTTATCTTGCATCAATAAACATGTATCTTTTAAATATCCTTTTTCTTCTTTGTAATTTGATAAGCCTCTATAGTAAAATGTCTTTCTACTTTCTTCAATAATAAAAGGAGTTATATTGTTTTTTAGACATTCTTTGAACATGATTAATCTTCCTATTCTACCATTTCCATCTTGAAAGGGATGAATTGATTCAAATTGGTAATGAAAATCTATGATGTCCTCAATAGTTGGTTTATTGATTTGATGATAGCTGTTAAGAAGCTTTTTCATATCCCTATCTGTATGCTTTGGTTCTGTAGTTTTCTTACCTCCAACTTCATTAGGTAATTTTTTATAACCCCCTACAACAAACCAATCCTTTCTAGAATCTTTTGTTCCATTTTTTAAAATTTGATGGACCCTTTTTATCATATCTTCAGTTAAATAGTTCCCAGCAGTTTTTAACATCTCATCAAATAAATAGAAAGTGTTAGCTGTTTCAACTAAATCATCAGTATTTATTCCATTATTTGTTTCACCAATAGTATTTGTCTCAAAGATCATTCTAGTTTGTTCTTCTGTTAATTTACTTCCTTCTATTCTATTTGTATTATATGCAAAGTTAATTTGTGTAAAATGATAAATATTTCCTATAAGTTTTGATTCCATTTGATCTGTTAATATTGAAAGTAATGTAACTTCTTTCTCACCGTTTATTAATGTCGATAAATAATCCATAGATATATTAAAGTAATTGGAAATTTTAAGTAAATTCTCATACCTCATCTGTTTTGGATTATGCACTCCATCATGAAGTGTAGAGTATGGAATGTGGTTTTTTTTACTTAGACTATTTATTGTCTCACCTTTTGCTTTAATAAATTTAACTAAATTCATACTGACACCTCCTCAAATGTATGGTACCGGTTTTTCGATATAATTACAATATATTATCGTTTTATCGATATAAATACCAAGTCTTTTCATTATATTGAAAAAGTAAAAAAGCCATCTCAGCAAAGAGAATAGCTTTAATTTACTTGTTTATCTAAAACGGCTTGTTATTACCCATGTTAAATACTTGGTGGAGTTGAGGGTTCTTGAACGATATCCACATCCTCTAATTTATCTAACCAGTTTAAGAAATTCCCACTTCAAGCTAAACAAAGTTATGGTAAGTGGGGGAGTATTCACGTGATTTTGATGTAGTCATAACCAAGTTTGCTATGTTGTTGGTACGGAGCTTGTTTCCAAATTTCATAAAATACTAGCCCTTAAGCAAGAAAACAAACAATTAAAACAACAGTTTAATTATTTTCAATGTCTTATCAAGAAGGTCCTGGGGAAGTTTTTCAACCTTTTTTACATTTCTAGTTTTTGTGTCCATAGTCTTAACTTGTTCACACATGATTTGTCCATAAGTTTTAGTCCTTGAATCTAAATCTACATGTAAAGGGTATTTAACTGATAAGTTAGAAGTAATTGGAACAACAATAACAAATCCATTAGTTTTCTTGTGGTATGTATCATTGCTCACTACAACCCCTGGTCTTTTTCCTTTTTGTTCAGAACCCAAGGACGGATCAAAATCAACAATAACTATATCTCCTTGATCTACCATACTTCTCTACCCTTAGCATTATCAAAAACAATATCACTTTGATACGTTCCTTTATATTCTATAAATAAATCTTCTAGTGATTTAGGATCAAAAGTAGCTACTTTCGATAATATAATTTTTTTTCCTTCAACTTTAACTGTTAATTCTTCTCTTTCTTTGATGTCAAGCATTTTTAAAATAGCGGCCGGAATAATTATGCCCTTACTATTTCCAATTTTCTTAATTTGTGTGTTCATATGAATCACCATCCTTCATCAATAGTATATACATATGTTATAACATTGTCAAGTGTTTAATTTAAGCAAAGCATATCACTTTTACATCTATATATTGGAGGCTGCTTCGAGACGTTAAAAATCACTCCCAACCTATTTCAATAGGGTCCGAACGAAAAAACAGTCGTTTTCGTGTTGATTTTTCACCATATTTTTGGCGAATAAAAACCCAGAGATTCCACTGACTTCTAATTAAAGACATTTGAAATTTTCAGACGCGGTTACTAATGCTGGAGTTGAGGGTCCCTGAAGTTTATCAACTTCCCGAAATCTATTTACCCTGTTTATTTAGCG
>CAYYOU010000196.1:0-2967 GCA_964473425.1 uncultured Candidatus Izemoplasmatales bacterium
TTTATCAACTATTCCATGACTATCCTGAACTATTAAAATCTCATAAATATCTAACACCTTCATACTATAAATCAATCTTTGATTATCTGAAAGAAGTAGATTCACAAGCACTAACAAGTGCTTGGAAGAATTTACTGTTAATTAAAATTTAGACCAAAATTTATGACTTGAAAGTTTTAAAGAATCTATTAAAAATAAATTAGGATACGATATAAATACAAAAAAAAGGCTATAAATAGCCTTTTTATTTTAATGTACTACCGGTTTTGATTACTTTTGAATCAAATTTTGCTGTTGAGAAAATACGACAATTTCTTTCGATTACTGTTCCTTTTGGAATAGTAACTCCACTTCCTACAACATTGATACCACTAAATAATACTTCAGGGTTATCAATGTTTGGTGAAAGGTCTTTTCCTTCTCCAATAACAACATTTTCCATAATCTTACATCTTTTATCGATGATTGCTCTTTCGAGATATGCTCCTGGCATGATTTCTGTATCATTTAAGATGACAGAATCAATTACTGTAGCTCCTGGATGAATAATAACACCAGGGCTTAACACACTTCTCTTTACGTTACCTGCAATAATACAACCATTTGATATAAGAGCTTGAGAGATTGTAGCTTTGCTCCCAACTTTCACACTAGGTCTTTCTTCACTCTTTGTGTGAATCTTCCAAGATTGATCATACATATCAAGCTTTATCTTATCTACTGTAGTAGTAAGTTCAATACTAGCATCTAAATAGGCATCGTATGTTCCTACATCTTTCCAATAATCTTCAAAAACATATGTGTATAAGTCAGTCGTTTTAAGTAAATGGGGAATGATATGTTTCCCAAAATCTAGATTTGGATCTTTTACTGTCGTTATTGCATCAAGCAATACATCAGTATTAAAAACATAAATACCCATTGAAGCAAGATTACTATCTGCTTTTTTTGGTTTTTCAGTCCATTTAGTAATTTTGTTGTTTTCATCACTAGTTAAAATACCAAAATGATGTGTATCTTTCCAAGGAACTGGTTGTACACCGATTGTAAGAGATGCATCATTCTTTTCATGAAAATCAATCATTTTACGGTAATCCATCTTATAAACATGGTCACCTGACAAAATAAGAATATGTTTAGGTTTTTTTCTTTTAATGAATTCAATATTTTGAAGAACTGCATCTGCAGTTCCTGCATACCATTCTTTATATGGTTGGAGTAGACTAAGACTTGAATCTCTTCTATTTAAATCCCATTCTCTACCCATTCCAATATGTTCATTTAAAGATAAAGGAAGGTATTGTGTTAAAATCCCAATATTATAAATCCCAGAATTAGTACAATTGCTTAATGTGAAGTCGACTATGCGATATTTTCCAGCGAATGGAACTGCTGGTTTAACTCTTTTTTCAGATAAGATATCTAGTCTACTTCCTCTTCCACCTGCGAGTATTAAAGCGAGGGTTTCCATCTTATTCCTCCTTTAGTTTTTCATATAGTTTTAAATACTTTATAGCTGATTGTTTCCAGCTAAAGTCTTCGTTCATTCCTCTTTTTACGAGCATTTTCCAAGTAGGTTTGTCTTTGTAAACTTCTAAAGCAGTATTAATCCCATGTTTTAAGTCATGTGAATCAAAGTTTTCAAATGCAAAACCTGTTCCTTCTTTTGTAAATTGATTAAATGGTAGGATACTGTCTTTTAACCCGCCAGTTTTTCTAACGATAGGTAATGTTCCATATTTTAAACTAATTAATTGTGCAAGTCCACATGGTTCAAAGCGTGAAGGCATTAAGAACATGTCAGATCCTGCATATATTTTTCTAGCTAATTCTTCACTGTATCCAATGTAAACTCCAACTTTAGTAGGATATTTAGTTTTTAATTGATTGTAAAAATCTTCAATATCACTATCTCCACTTCCAAGTAACACAAATTGTAGTTTATTCGTTTTAATATATCTTTCCATTGTATGTTTCATTAGGTTGAAGCCTTTTGTTTCAGTTAATCTTGAAACCATACTTACAACTGGTAAATCACTTTCTTCAAGACCAAAGAATTCTTTTAAAACTTTCTTGTTTTCCCTTTTTCCTTTTAAATAGTTATGAGTGCTGTAGTTATAGGCAATACTTTTATCTATTTTTGGATTAAAGTTTTCATAATCAATACCATTAATGATTCCATATAACGAATCCTTACGACGATTAATTATGTCACTCATTCCAAATGCGAAATAATGGTGTAGTATTTCTTTTGCGTACGTTTCAGATACCGTAGTGATGTAGTCAGCTGTATTAATACCACATTTTAAGAAATTAATATGGTTATTAAATTCAAGTTCATTTCCATATTCAATATCTAAATACTTAATCAAGAGTTTAGAAAAAACCCCTTGGTATGCGATATTGTGAATTGTAAAAATTGTTTTCATGTGTTTGTATTTATCTAAATGTTTATATTTTACATTAAAAATATAAGGTATTAGACCAGTTGGCCAATCATTAGATTGAATGATATCAGGATAATAATCAAGGTGTTCAAACATTTGCATAACTGCATTGTTAAAGAAACCATATCTTTCTCCATCATCATAATGACCATACAAAGTATCACGATAACCAAAATAATACTCATTATCAACGAAATAGAATGTAACTCCATCAAGTTCCATTGATTCAATTCCACAATACTCTTCTTTATCCCCTACTGTTACGCGGTAATTACAGACAGGAACTAGTTGCTTTTGAAACTTTTGTTTTGTTATACCATGTTTTGGTAATACTACTCTTGCATCAACGCCTAAAGCCACTAGTTCTTTAGGTAGTGCTCCGAGAACATCAGCTAATCCTCCTGTTTTAGAAAAAGGAATTGCTTCGCTCCCAACAAATAAAATTTTCATAACTTCGCCTCCATCAATTCTAATTATAACAAAAAAAGTGTAATTCTTTAACGAAAATTATAAAAAAAAA
>CAYYOU010000197.1:0-2964 GCA_964473425.1 uncultured Candidatus Izemoplasmatales bacterium
TAAGGCGTCGGCCGGGGGTTCGAATCCCTCCCGGAATGCCATTTTAAAGCAAAAGTTAGCCCTTAAGGGTTAGCTTTTTTTATTGGAAATATTATTGTTGAGTGGTATAATTATAAATGTATAGATGTTAAGAGGGGGAGATTGTAGTGAAAAAGATACTGTGTTTTGTATTAACGCTAATTATTGTACTAGAGTTAAGCGGGTGTTCTAATACTGAGCCGATGGATATACGATTAGATGAACTGGAATTACAAATAGAAAAACTACAAACTGAATTGGATGCAAAGGATGAACTATTGGATAGCATGACAGAAAATATAGTTAACTTAAATAAAAATATACATGATGATACTACCGTATTGGAATTAATAGCCTCTTTACAATTACAGCAAGATAACTATGTAAATAATAATAATGTATTAAGACAATTAATAGCTTCGTTACAATTATGGCAAGATAAAAATGCACCTATTGAACCACTAGATAATATTGATATAAGTAAGTATGTTTTACTATATGAAGAAGGAGAGTTTCAAATTTACATTCTTGAGGTTATTCCTGATGCTCAATTTAATGTAGGAATCATTGTACAAGACTTAGATAGCTTTATTAATGAGATATGTGTCTTGGAAATTACCACTACTAATGCTCATATCGTAAGATATAATGAAGAATATATATCACTTAGAAGTGGTGTAAGACTAGGGTTGTTTGATACATATGATTTAATGGAATATGGGGTTCAATTTACTTGTTGGGATTTTGATTAGTGCATTTTAGGTCTTTAACACGATTTTACACTATCTCATTTTAAAGAGTTTTGTTTGAATATGGAAAAAAATGATATAATTAAATTGGGAGAAGGTGACGTTGTGAAGAAATTATTGTTTGTATTAATAGTTATTATGTTTTTAACCGGATGCAGCGAACCAGTTGAAGAACATGATCCTATATTTGTAAAAGAAGTAGAGGATATAGCAATAGAGGAATTTGAGTTACCAGCTGAAGTTCTGAATATTTTTGAGATGTATAGTATTCAAAGTTTTTACGAGGTAAATCAGACAATCTTTATTGTCTATTTAAATGGTGAATCTGAGACTATTACAGCATTGGATTATAATTTCGATATTCTCTATTCAATTGAAGGACTTGATTTTGTCGGCAATATTAAAGAAGCACACGATAATTATACAATGATTCCAGTTTCCAAAGATGACAAATATTATTGCATTATTAATTCATATAAAGGAGAAGAAATAATCAGTATGGAGTCTGGAGGGACTATGTGTGAGCCTCTCTATTTAGGAGATGGTGATTACCTTTATGTTAATAGGGAGGACAGTGACACAAACCAAAAAATCTATAAAGTGATTAAGGTGAATGCTGAAAGGGAAACTATAATTTATGAGTTTTATGGTAGTACTTCAGTTAAAGTATTTTCATTAGAAGATCAATCTATGATTTTTCGAATTAGATCAGAGGACAAAAGTTCTTATGATTATGTTCATATAAGTATTACAGGGGAAGTGATTCATACCGAAACGACAAGTAAATATAATGTTATACCTTTAAGTGATGGATACTTGTTTGAAAATGATTATTCTGTTTATAGACGAGATTTTGATTCAAATGAAATTTGGGAGTACCAAACAGAACCTGATTTGAGCTTTAGAGAGGAAAATGAGAATAGTATAATTTTCTATTTAAGACTTGCTGATAATAATGATGAATTAGTGGAGGTTTTTAATGATGGAACCTATCATTCAGAAATCCAGCTACCTGATCAAAAAAGACAACTAAGGAATTTTGAAATAAGTGAGGAATTAACCCTTGTACAATATTCACATTGGGATGAATCTGAAGATTATCCCCAGTATTATGTTGAGATGCAAGATGTATCTGGGAATGTTGTTTGGAGCAAAGTATATGAAGAAAACAGGTCAATTATTGTAAAGAACGATTTGATTTATATGCAATTTGAATCAGTTGATAATGAAATTGATCTTTATATAGAAGTTGTAGATATGAATGGAGTTACTTTACGAACGGATATAGTGACTGGACAATTAATACATATTAGAGATAATGGGAATTATATCGTGGTGAATAATAACTACAACGATGAAACAGATGAACCGATTATTGTTGATGGAAGGAACTACCTAAAAGAAGTTAACACATCAAATGAATTGATTTGGAAACTTAATATACCGAATAAAATACATCTGTTTGAGATTGTAACTGATGATTTGTTTGTAGTTAGTAGCTATAGCCTTTGTAGTAATAATGATATTATATGCACTATGAATTATAAGACTGTTATAATAAATGGAAACGGTGAAATATTACAAGATTTCACCGAGTACGGAAAAAGTTATCCTGTGTATATCGACAATGAAAAAATCTACATGCATACTACAACACCAAATCAAGTTAAAGTGTATAATCAATCGGTAGATGAAGTAGAATCATATAATATAATCTATGAAAGCAATTATGGGTATCTAGCAATA
Organism: uncultured Candidatus Izemoplasmatales bacterium; assembly: GCA_964473425.1. Classification (GTDB taxonomy): domain Bacteria; phylum Bacillota_I; class Bacilli_A; order Izemoplasmatales; family Izemoplasmataceae; genus JAFGXW01. The sequence goes on from CAYYOU010000197.1 coordinate 2,514, forward strand.
AAAGATGGGAAATTAATAACCATAAATATCCCTATGGAATCAAATGGGCTATTTTCTAGATTGTCTTATCTCTTTTATTAAACGGAAGTTAGGATAATTGTTTGTTTTTCCCCTAAGTGAGATAAACTGAGCTGTATCATAAATAACCTAAAAGAAGGTGGAATTAGTCATATTTGAAGCTGAATCAGTAGGAAAGTTAATCAGCTATTAATGTGTTGTTATACAAATGAAACTATGCTAGAAACCTTCTAAGACGTCTGCCGGAGGTTCGAATTCCTCCCAGAATGCCATTGAATGCAATGTAGTAAAGCCGTTTATCGGTCTTACTACTTTTTTATTTTAACCATATTCCATAATTTGAAGTCTTTGAGGGAAACGGATTGAAAAGACAATTGATTAATCAATATCAGTACAGTATAATAAGTGTAAGAACAAAGGGATAGCAAATAAA
>CAYYOU010000198.1:0-2956 GCA_964473425.1 uncultured Candidatus Izemoplasmatales bacterium
TTTTGGTAACATATATGAGATATATTTATATGTAATTATCTTTATTGCTGTTGGAATGTTTATTAGAGATAAAACAAAAGGTTTACTACCTCTTATATTAAGCAAACCAATTAATAGAACAAAATATATACTATCAAAATTTATGTCTTTAGGTGCTCTAATACTAGGATCTTTGTTTATAGGTTATTTAGTATTTGGGTATTATACTTTCTTCTTATTTGACGAAGTTGATATGCTGGCTCTGTTTTATGGAACGTTATTATATTTTGTGTATATCATTTATATATTGTCATTATCAATGTTTGCATCTACACATTCTAAATCATATATTCTAGCTGTAGTAATAACATTCGGTGGAATGATGCTCTTTGGATTACTGGCATTATTCAATGTTGGAGTATTTAAGTTTCTTCCTGGGTTAATCTTAACTAATATTATGAAATTATTAGCTGACTCATTCGTTATGTCTGATATTATATGGAATGTTGTAGTTACACTAATTATCTCTGCAATATTTATGATATTATCGATAATTAGATTTCAAAAACAAGATATTTAAAAAGGTGCGATAATTCACGCACCTTTTTTATTTTAGTGTTTGAAAGAACATTTCTGCTGTATTAACGTTTGAAGCTAGAGGAATTTTATATACATCACTTAATCTAAATAATGCTGAAACATCAGGTTCATGAGGTTGAGCAGTTAAAGGATCTCTAAAGAAAAGTATCAAATCAATATCTCCATTTGCTACCTTAGCTCCTACCTCTTGGTCCCCTCCTAGAGGTCCGGATTTAAAACAATGTATAATTAAATCTGTATTTTCCATGACTTTATGCCCGGTAGTACCTGTTGCGAACAATTGATGGTTTCGTAATATCCCTTCATGTTTTTGGCAAAAACGAATCATTTCTGGTTTTAATTTATTATGTGCAATTAATGCAATTCTCATGTAATCACCTCTTATATAGTATACTATATTTGCAAAATAATTTATATTATATATTTCCATTATGTTATAATTTTGATGGCGAGGTGATTTCATGTACTATCAGGAGTACTATATTCATACCTATGAGGTAGATAAAAACAAGAGACTTTTAGTCTCAGCACTACTTAATTATTTTCAAGATGCAATGGTTCATAATGCTGATGCGATTGGTGTTGGATCTGACTATACTCATAATATTGGACAACTTTGGGTCTTAATAGATTACGAAATAGATATCGTAGAATTGCCATTCGGAAAGACTACTGTAACTTGCGGTACGACTCCACATTCTATTAAGAGGTTTTTCTCTTATCGAGTTTGGGAGATTAGAGACGCTTCTGGTAATATGATTGCTTCAGCTAGAGGTAAATTCGTATTAATGGATATACTTACAAAAGAGATTGTATCACCTAATGAAGAGATGATTGAAATGTTTAATGATTCTATGAATAGTGATGCATCAATTTTGTTTTCTAAGAATAAACCTTTGGACTCAGAAGTAATATATAAAAGCATAGATAAAGTGAGAAACACATATATAGATATAAATAGACATATGAATAATGTCTATTATATGGTAGTTGCTTACAACAATATACCAAGAGAGATACTGTCAACCCATTATATTAAGAAAATAAGAATTACTTACAAAAAGGAATGTTTAGAAGATGACTTACTTATTATAGAAGGAAGAAGAAGTGAAAATATACTTTATTATGAAATATTGAGTAATGACAAGTTGTTATCAAAAGTTAGTTTTACTTTAGAAAATATAGTATAAATAAAAAAATCAGACTAATTTGTCTGACTTTTTAGTTATTAAACATTTGAATTAAACGATCAACTTTTTCATAGTTTATGTATCTTGATTCTCTAAGCAACTCTTTTCCTTCACTAAAAATGATAATAGTAGGAACACTAAAAATTAAGTAGTCTCCTCTGAATTTATCAATATCGTCAACATAAATACCATATTTTTCTATATTATTATAGTTATTTAAATGTGATTCAAGAGTTTTCTCGATTGTAAGACACGATGAACATGTATGAGATTTAGCTATTAACATGACTAAATCTTTATTAATAATCTTATTTAATTTTGAATACTCTTCAATAATTTCCATATATATACCTCCACATTGACTTCATTATAGGACAAAGATATTTCTTTGTTTAATATCAAACAATAGTTAGTATACAAACAATACGTATAGTTGTCAATCAATATAACTCTAATTTTAATAGTATATTTATAATACAAGCATATTCCTTGTATGGAATATAAGGTGGAGTTATTATAAAGGCAACACTAAAAAATGTCTACCAAAACTTTGGATGAGAATTCTCATATAACCTAATTGCCATTCCAATGGCAGCAACTAGAAGAATTAGTATGGTAGTAGCGGTAGCTGCTATGAAGTTTTCATCTATAAGGGTAGTCTTAAGTGCACTAATACTCAAAGGATATAAATTTACTGAATTTACAAGTAAAGGAGGTGTGAAAATGAAAGTAAATGTTACAAATATGACATGTGGACATTGTGAAATGACAATCAGAAAAGCACTGAATGACAATGGGTTTGATGATGTAAAGATAGATTTAACTACTAAGATGGTAGAAGTTGATCTTAAGGATAAATCAGAAAAAGAAGTAATAGAAATAATAAAATCAAAAGGATATGATGTAGCAATATAGAAGAGGATTTTTAATCCTCTTTTCTTTTTTGTCCTATAATAGTTGCTTTTACAAAATGACTTTGCTATAATGAAATAGCGCTAAAAAAGTAAGGTTTTGTAGTTGCAAAGTTGGAGGGGTAGCGAAGAGGCTAAACGCGACAGACTGTAACTCTGTTCCTTAGGGTTCGGCGGTTCGAATCCGTCCCCCTCCACCATTTATTTTATCTTCATTGTTTCATTTTAGGGGCGTAGCAAAATGGTTATGCAGCGGTCTCCAACACCGTCTACGGG
>CAYYOU010000199.1:0-2922 GCA_964473425.1 uncultured Candidatus Izemoplasmatales bacterium
ATCAAAAGCTAAACTAATTATTGATATTTCCTCAATGATATTAAAATTGTGGAGAATTCATCCTTTCAGAGAAGGAAATACTAGAACAATTACAACTTTCCTATTTTTCTTTCTAAAAAATAACGGATTTAGTTTAAATGTAGAACTTCTCAAGAAAAATGTTAAATTTTTTAGGAATGCACTAGTAATGTCATCAATAAAAGAATATAGTGAATGCGAGCATTTACAGAATATACTAAATGATGCAATTGAAAATTTTGGTGAACATAGTATGAGATCATCGAAAATTATGGATGACAGTAAATATAAAACTATTAAGGGTCATGATATGGAAGAATATACTTACAACTATCATACAGTCAAAGAGTAATATAAATTACAATTTGATCAATAATTTTTATTGGACTAGAGTATCGTTCAGGGACCCTCAACTCCACCAATTTTCAATACCAAGGAACTATCACTTTAATCATGTGATAGTACCTTTTTCTTTGTACAAAGCAGACTATTTTTGTGTGAGATGCATAAAAACGCTCTTTTTACTGTTGAATATTCTAAACATATTGCACCTTTTACCAAGGAATATATATTAATACTTGCACCTTTTACCGGGGAATGATACAATAATGATAGGTGATAATATGAAAAGAAAAATATATAATGAATTATTGAAATGGAAAAATACGAATCATTCGCAATCGTTATTAGTTAAAGGCGCGAGACAAGTTGGTAAGACATTTATTATTAAAGAGTTTGGTAAAAATGAATTTGAGAATATGCTATATATAAACTTTGAGGATCAAATGGATATAAGAGATTCATTTGATGGAATGGCAAATCCTGATGAAGCTGTAAAGACTTTGCAAGCATATGGAGTATCAAAGAATGTTTTTACCATTGAAAAAGAAAAAACATTAATTTTTTTGGACGAAATACAATTATCAAAACGAGCTTACTCATTACTAAAACCATTAACCGAAATGGACCGATTTAAAATTGTTGCAAGTGGATCTTTATTAGGAGTGAATTTAGGAGGAACTAATCTTGATCCTGGACCAACAGTAAAACATCTTAAAATGCATCCTATGGATTTCGAAGAATTCTTATTAGCGATATTTGAAGATGGGTTTAAAGACATTATAGTAAACGTAAAAAAAGATGCTAAATTAGGAAAGTTAACAAATGAAGCATATCATTCACTTTTAAATAAGAGTATTAAAGAATATATAATTGTTGGAGGTATGCCTCAAGTAGTATTGTCATATAAAAAGAATAAAGATTATGGTGAAGTTTATATAAAACAAGAGGAAATTGTTAATTTATATCGTAGTGACATACAACAATATCAAACGTATCAAGATAATAAAATCAAAACATTGAAATGTTTCGATTCAATACCTAAACAATTCTCAAAGGAAAATCATCGCTTTCAATATTCTATAGTTGAGAAAGGAAAGAAAGGAAGATATTTTGGGAATTCTATTGATTGGTTAGAAAGAACAGGTAATGTCAAAAAGTGTTATAACACTAACCATTTAAGTGGTTCATTGATAGATGGAAAAGGAACAAGTTTTAAACTGTTTATGAATGATATTGGACTGCTTGTTAACATGTTGGGTAAACAATATATATATAAGATTCAAAATGATGAATTAGGAATGTTCAAAGGTGCGTTATGGGAACAATTACTTGCTCAGATGCTTAATGCAAAGTCGCAAGATCTTTATTACATAAGATTAGGTGATTATGAAATAGACTTCCTAATACAAGATAAAGTGAATATACTGCCTTTAGAATGCAAATCTGGAGGGAATACAAAATCAAAAAGCCTAAAGAGTTACATTGACAAGTATAAGCCTATAAAAGCTTTCAAAATATCAATGAATAATATTAATATATCTAATGATATTACAAAGGCAATACCGCATTATGTTTTTGCATTATTATCATATGATGAAATAGTGAATTTATAAAAAAAAGAAATAAGACAAGAGTATCGTTCAGGGACCTTCAACTCCACCAATTGTTAAGAATAGAGTATATTAACTTATACTCTTTTTTATGTGTCAATAATATGATTAAAAATTAAAGTTGGTTATCCCCCAATGAGGTATTGTTTCTTGACAAGTACCCCAATGGGGTATACAATTAAATTGAGGTGATTATATGAATTATTCAATCAAAACAATTAGACAAAATATTGGATTAACCCAGGAACAAGTTGCTGAACTTACTGGAGTACCAGTAAAGACTCTAAGGAATTGGGAACAAGAAGTAAGAAAACCTAGTGAGTGGACATTAGATTTAGTGATTGATCGCTTGCTTCGTATCAAATTAGAAGAACAACTACAAATTGATGATGATTCAGGGGTTCTCTCTTTTCTAACGATTAAGGAAAAAGTCTGTTCTGTAGCTAAAAATTTTGAGGTTAACAAAATCTATTTATTTGGTTCTTATGTGAAAGGTGAAGCTACAGAGAATAGTGATATTGATTTATACATGGAATCTAATCTATTTGGTCTCCCATATTTTGAGTTTGCGGAAGTACTAAGAGGAAAATTGAATAAAAAGATTGGATTATTAAGTAATAAAACCATACTAGAAATGTCAGTTATAGATAAAGAAATCAAAAAAACTGGAGTATTAATATATGAAAAATAGTATGTATATAAATCGAATTATTAAGTATATTATTAAAATCAATAAATATATGCAAAGCGTTACTTCATCTGAAGAGTTTTCACAAAGTGATGAAAAAATTGATGCAGTTATATTTAACCTTGAACAAATTGGTGAAACAGCAAGAAAACTTACGAAAGAAACCAAACTAATGTACACTAAAATTAATTGGACAAGCATTATTGGCCTAAGAAATATGATATCACATGAATATGAGGGTATTAAGATTGAAATTATTTATGA
>CAYYOU010000200.1:0-2918 GCA_964473425.1 uncultured Candidatus Izemoplasmatales bacterium
ATCTTGTTGATAGAAAATTATATCAACTAAATGCACCAAACGTCAGAAAAAAAAGGGCTTTTTCCTAAAAAACTTTACATTTATAATGTTATTTGATATTATATTTACGAAAAATCAAAGAGTGAGAGGAGGGAAACCTTATGGCAAAGACTATAATTAGAGATAATGAATCTATTGAAGATGCATTAAGAAGATTTAAACGTGACGTATCACGTTCGGGTACCCTACAAGAAGCTCGAAAGAGAGAATACTATGTTAAACCTAGTATTTCTAAAAAAATAAAGCAAAAAGCGAATCAAAAAAGAGGGAATAAATAATAGATAACGGTATTTTATACCGTTATTTTTTTCTCAAAAATTATATACTATGATATAATGGAATAAGAAGTATGATGGGGGCTTGGTAGTTTGGTTGAATTGACAAAATTAAAAGTCAAATTTAGTGAATTAAACAGCTTTAGAGTTGTAATGGGAAATAGTGATAAGAATTTAAAAGTTCTTATTTCAATTCATAATATTGATATTTTTACTAAAGGCGAAGATATTTTTGTGTCTACAGATGACAAGGTAATGGTAAACTTGTTTGAAAAAATATTTGAATCTCTGATTGCAATTGCAAATAGCAATATAATTATCTCAGAAAGAGATGTTATCTATATAGCAAAACTTGCTGAAGAAAAGAAAAAAGAAGAGATTGTCGATATATATGTTAATAGATTGTTAATTACTAAAACTTTTGCAGGAAAACCAATCCATGCAAAAACTTTGAATCAATTAAATTATATAAAAGCGATTAATAATAATGATCTTGTATTTGGTATTGGACCAGCAGGAACAGGTAAAACTTATGTTGCTGTAGTAAATTCGCTTGCAAAACTAAAGTCTGGTGACATCAAGAAAATAATTTTAACGAGACCAGCTGTTGAAGCGGGAGAAAGCTTAGGATTTCTACCTGGTGATTTAAAAGAAAAGGTAGATCCTTATTTAAGACCATTATATGATGCCTTATATGAAGTCTTAGGAAAGAAACAAACAGATGATTTAATCGAAAAGGGTGTCATTGAAATTGCACCGCTTGCATATATGAGAGGTAGAACTCTAGAAAATGCATATGTAATACTTGATGAGGCACAAAATACAACCTATAATCAAATGAAATTATTTTTAACAAGGTTAGGGTTTAACTCAAAAATGGTAGTAACAGGCGATATAACACAAATAGATCTTCCAAAAAGAATTGAAAGCGGACTAATAAATGCAATAAAAATACTTAAAGATGTTAATGGTATTAAGATAGTAGAATTTGAAAGAGTGGATGTTATTAGACATCCATTGGTTCAAAAAGTCCTAGAGAGGTATGAAAAATATGAAAGTTAATTTAATAAATAAATATAACGATGAAAACTATCTTGATTTGATTAAAAAAGTATTAACAAATGCTGAGAATAAACTTCAAATTAAGAATAAAAGTATTAATATAATCTTAATTGATGACGATGAAATTCAAGATTTAAATAAAACTTATCGTGAAAAAGATTACGCCACAGACGTTCTTACATTTCCAGATGGTTATTTAAACAACCTTGGAGATGTCTTCATCTCTATTCCAAAATGCAGCTCTCAAGCAACAGAACTAGGGCATTCATTTGAAAGAGAATTAGGATTCCTTGTATTACACGGCTTTCTTCACTCAATTGGATATGATCATAATACAGATGAAGAAGAAACTGAAATGACAAAGCTTCAAGAAGCAATTTTATATAAATCAAAACTTAATAGGTAGGTGACTTAAATGAATAAATTATATGAAAAAGCAAAAAATGTTTTACCAAACTCGTACTCAAAATATTCTAATTTCAAAGTGGCTGCTGCACTTAAGTTAAAAAGTGGTGAAGTAATCACTGGAATTAATGTTGAAAATGCAGCTTATGGACTTTCAAATTGTGCAGAAAGAAGTGCATTATTTACTGCTTACTCAAAAGGAATAAGAAAAAATGATATTGAAGAAATATTAATTACAACAGAACAAGATGGCTTTATTTCGCCTTGTGGAGCTTGTCGTCAGGTTATGAGTGAACTAATGCCGGCGGATGCACTTGTGCATCTTGCTAACAATAAAGGTGAAATTAAAACGCTTAAGAATAGTGATTTATTACCTCTAGCATTCACAGAGGATGATTTATAATGTTTAAATCAGGATTTGTTACTATAATAGGTAGACCGAATTCTGGTAAATCGACCTTTCTAAATAATGTTTTAGGGGAAAAGATTACTATTGTTTCGGATAAACCTCAAACAACCAGAAATAATATTTCTGGTATTTTAACAACTCCTCATTCACAAATCGTGTTTATCGATACTCCAGGAATTCATAAACCATTACATAAACTTGGTGAATTCATGTCAAAATCAGCTATCAATACTTTAAGAAGTGTTGATTTAATTATGCTTATGGTTGATAGCACTCAATATTTTGGAAAGGGAGACCAATTCATTATTGACCTTTTAAAAGGTGTAAAAGTGCCAGTCTTTTTGATTGTTAATAAAGTTGATTTAATAGAAGATATTGCTCCACTTAAATTACATATAGATAAGTTTAAAGCAGCCTTTAATTTTAAAGGAATATTTACTGTAAGTGCTTTAAGAGGAGATAATTTAGATAAGCTATTAGTTGATATTGAAAATGAACTTGAAGAGGGACCAAAATACTATCCTGATGATCAGAAAACTGATCATCCTGAAAGATTTATAATAAGTGAACTAATACGTGAAAAAGTATTACGACTAACAAAAGAAGAAATACCACACTCAGTTATGGTTTTAATTGAGTATGTTCAAAAGGACGATGTCAATCCTTTATTATTAAATATCCATGCTTCAATAAGAGTTGAAAGAGATTCTCAAAAAGGTATTTTAATT
>CAYYOU010000201.1:0-2911 GCA_964473425.1 uncultured Candidatus Izemoplasmatales bacterium
GTCATATCAGCAGTAACAACATTACCAGCAATTATTGTATGTTTTGGGTAATCTCCTCTAACTTTTTCCACAAAATCTCCAAAGGCATTAGAGTACCCATTAGCAACATCAATACAAATATATTTTATACTTGGACATGTTTTTAATATGAGTTTTAATTTCTCGTAATCATTCTTGCTAATTCCTGTACTCACTGCAAAATATTCAGGATTAAGATTAAAATTACTAAAATCGTCCAAATCATAGCTTTTTACTAAACAAGTAAAAAGTTGTGATTTTTCCAATTCCACAGCCATTTCAAGTGTTCCTACACCATCCATATTAGAGCCCATGATTGGAACTCCATCCCAATCATGTTTGCTGTATTTAAAACTATATTTTCTTGTTAAACTAACTTCTTTACGACTACTTAAAGTAGATCTTTTTGGTCTAATAAGCACATCCTTAAAGTCGAGTTTAATATCATTTTCCATTCTCATAATGTTACCTCCTAATTTATTCACAGTTTAATTATAACAAACAAATATGATAATAGTATAGTTGGTTTCAGAAAAAATAAAAATAACCGGAATTTAATCCAGTTATTTCAAAATAGTTATTACGTTATTTTTCTATCGGATGCCCTACTGTCGCAATATAAATGGTGAATTCATTTTCTCCATCTACACCTAGTAATTTATCGCAATCGAGTTGCGAATATGCTCCAATTGCAACCATACCTAAGTCTAAACATGTACTATTTAAGTAAAGATTTTGGCAAGCATGGCCTGCCTCCATTGAAATCATTTTATGTGCAGTGAAACTATATTTATATTCAGTTCTTATTGGAGTTGTTGTCCAAAAAAAGACAACTTGAGCACCTCTAAATTGATTATTTAGAGCTCTATTCACTAAATTGATGTCTACATCTCTATTAATTATATAAAGTTTTCCGTCTCTACCATTGTAGTGATATAATCCTTTTTCAAAACCTTCAACATTATCAATGTAAAGATAAGTTTCTAATGACTTTGTAGCTCCTGGAGTAGGGATTACACCCATAGTCCAGTTATTACCTATCTTATGTATCTTGCAGGTATTTATAACTAGATAACTTAGTTCATCAAAAGTTAATGCTTGATTCTTATACTGACGAATACTTTTTCTTAACTGAACTGATTCCATTAATGAATGTTTCTCTAAATGGGAAACATTCATTTCTAAGTCAATAATATTATCACTTTCATACTGTTTTAGGTAAACAGGTCTTTCTAATCCTTGGCCTTGGTGAGTCTCTTTTGAATCAAGTTCCTCCCAAAGAGGTTTTAGGCTGTTTCTATATATCTTGTTAATCTTTTCCATTTCTTGTTTTTTCATAATAACACCTATTTTATCCTTTCAAAATATGACTATTTACAATTTTTTTATTATTGTTTTCAATAAGCTTCAATATGTATTTTGACTTAACTTGTTTTGAAGCTATTATCTGTTTCATTGGAGGCAGTTTCAAGATAGCTCCAAGAATAGAAGCTAGTGCTCTATGTTCAAAATGAGCTTGATTATCAAAAATAAGATTTTGTAATTTACCTGTTTCAATTGCTTCAAGTACAACTCGGTGAGCCATGTTTACAGGCGTAAATACTTTGCTTTCACGTGGGTTCATATCGATCGCATCAACCTTGCACACACGTGCACAAACACCACATCCTATACAATTTTCTTCATCTAATTGTGCAATTTTATCTTTCAAACTTGGAGTGTTCTTTGATACCATCGATAGTGCTTCTACAGGACATACTTCTACACATTTTGAACATCCCACACAATTTTCTTCAATGATGTGGCAAATAAAATTAGATGAATTTATTGCGATAGATGGTCCTACTTTTCTAGCACCGACAAGTGCTTCACAACAACAACTGCAACAATTACAAATGAAGGATACCTCATTTTGAACATTGTCTCCAAATTGGACCAGATTATGTTCTTTAGCTAAATCAAGTAAGTCCAAACACTCATCAACTTCTATTTCTCTAGCGTATCCATATTTAATTAAAGAAGCCGCAGTTTTATTAAATGTCATACATATTTCCATAGGTGCGTCGCAAGCTTCACCTACATGTTCTTTTTTATGTCGACAATAACAAGTTCCAACTCCGATATGACTTGCAGTTTTAATTACTTCAGTAGCTTTTTCAAAATCTAGAACATGAGTCATATGATCTTCTATTTGTTCTTCATGAACAAAAGTTCTTCCTATTGGGGTTGGTAAAGTAAGAAGTTCAGTTACAAATTCATCCTCAACATTCATATACTGATAAAATAATTCTCCAAGTAAATGTTGATCAAATTTACCTCCAATGCGCATCATAGAAAACTCAAAGAATCCAGCCATTGGTGGAGGCAAAGAAAAAGTCTGATTCCCATCTCTTTCAACATCAACTAATAAAGCTCTTGAAGCAAGTTCGTTTAGAACAACACTAGCCTCTTCATCAGTTTTTTTCCAAGCTTTTGCTGCGGTTTTAGTTGTGAAAGGTTTGATTGGTAATAAAGAAACTAATTTTGCTTCTTCTTCAGAAAAAAGTAATTTGAGTATTTCATAGAGAGTATCTGACGGTGGTACTCCTTGAGGAAACTTATTTAATCTTTTTACTAACTTTTCATATCCACTCTTTGCAGTATTGTGTCCCATAATATCCTCCTGTATAATTGTAAATTATTTTTTTAATTAATATTGCAAATTTGAAGTTTTTTGCTTATAACAATTCTATCACCTTATTACTATTATATCAAAAATATCAGAATATATAGGATACCTTTCTAAAAAATATAGAAAAAACACTTCAAGCTAGGCTCAAAGTGTTTTTTTCTTTAAAATCTATTAGAGTATTTGATTAGTGCTTGACGGTACATGGCGATTTGATTGTTTGTG
>CAYYOU010000202.1:0-2909 GCA_964473425.1 uncultured Candidatus Izemoplasmatales bacterium
TATTTTCAAACATTAATACTTCTCCGTTTTTCAGTTCCTTAATTGCTTTTTCTAGCACAGGTCCTCTAGTATAAGGAATAAATTTCACTTCTTTACCTAAGTACTCTTCTAACTTTTTAGCAACAGGTGCTAAACTTTTACCTAATTTATCTTCTTCTGTTTTAACTCTCCCAAGATGTGAGAATAATACAACCTTAGCATTATGTTCTATTACGTAGTTAATTGTAGGTAATGCTTGTACAATTCTATTGTCATCAGTTATTACTGAATCTTTCATAGGTACATTGAAGTCTACTCTAATTAAGACAGTTTTACCTTCAACAGATAAATCACTTACTATTTTCTTTGCCATTATTAATACCTCCTATTTATTTCTCCACATACATTATACTAAATATTAGGTATTAAATCCAATATTATCCTTAATGTAAACACTTTCATTTTTTACTCAAAACAGATTGTCAATATAATCATTAATTATCTCTATTCTTTTATGCTGTCTAATCACTTTGTTAATGCTGATTTGAACAACTAGTTCTTCAAGATTTTTAAAGATAAATAGCGTATTTGTTGAATCAATCTTTCTAAAAGACAATATTGCATAGTAATTTAAAAACAACATATCATATTCTCTTAAGGCTTTTGTTGGATATAAAAAAGTTGAGTTATCTATGTAAATTGGAATATTACTTTTCTCATTTAACAATCTACTCGCAGCCTTTTTTCTACCATCATATGTTGAGAAATTGTTCAAGCATAAATCATTGATATAGCCTTTTAGCCCATTCTTAACATAAACGTCTTCATGTTCTTTCGTTACTCGTATTCCATAATCGGTTCTTTTTAAATAATACATTCTATCACCCATTAATATAATACTGATAATTTGCGTTATTTCTAATTATTACTATTGAAAAATTCTAAATATATGCCAACAAAAAAGACAAACTTTCAATTAGTTTGTCTTTTAAAATGGTTATTTCAATCTTAATTCTGTTTCAGGGTCGAAGAAATGAACTTTGCTCATTCCAAATGATAATTCAATAGCATCACCAATACCAAGGTCTGCACGAGCATCAACTTTCGCTACGATCATACTATCTCCAAATTCAGCATGAATATGAGTTTCAGATCCAAGTAACTCTGCAACATCGACAGTTAATTTAACTGATTGTTCAGGATTCGCTTTAATTACTGAAGGCTTATCTGAAATTTCTTCAGGTCTAATTCCTAATATAACTTCTTTATTAAGGAAATCATTTTTCTTAAGTAAAGCTAATCTGTCTTTTGTTACTTTAATCTTAATACTTTCACCAACAAAATATTCATCTACTACTTTACCAGCAACAAAGTTCATTGGAGGTGTTCCAATAAATCCACCAACAAATAAGTTATTAGGATTATCATAAATATCTTTTGGAGCTCCAACTTGTTGGATATATCCGTCTTTCATAACTACAATTCTAGTAGCCATTGTCATTGCTTCTATTTGGTCATGGGTTACATAAATTGTAGTAGTTTCAATTCTTTCATGTAATTTTATTAGTTCTGAACGCATTTGTACACGTAATTTTGCATCTAAGTTTGAAAGTGGTTCATCCATTAAGAATACTTTTGCATCCCTAACGATTGCTCTACCTAACGCAACACGTTGTCTTTGCCCACCTGATAAAGCTTTAGGTTTACGGTCTAAATAAGCAGTAAGTCCTAAAATGTCAGCTGAGTTTTGCACTCTTCTTTCAATTTCGTCTTTAGGCATTTTTCTTAATTTAAGACCAAAAGCCATATTATCATACACTGTCATATGAGGATAAAGTGCATAAGATTGGAATACCATTGCGATATTTCTATCTTTTGGTGCAACATCATTAACTAATACATCATCAATATATAATTCACCAGCAGTAATTTCTTCAAGTCCAGCAACCATTCTAAGTGTAGTTGATTTCCCGCATCCTGATGGTCCAACAAAAACGATAAATTCTCTGTCTCTAACTTCTAAAGAGAAATCAAAAACTGCTTGAACTCCATTATCATAAACTTTGTCAAGCGATTTAAATTTTAAAGTAGCCATTCATTTCATCTCCTTTTATTTCACTATAATCATTATATAAAAAACAACGACTTTTAAGTATGTGCAAACTGCACAAAATCATTGTTTAGAAGTGATATAACATATATATCGCATTAGCACCTTTGAATGTTTTTACATTGATTTTTGTTATTTCAATAAAATTATCAATTCGGTAATTCAAAGTATTTCGGTGCATAAATAGTTTTTTAGATGTGGAACTTGAGTTCATATTATTATTAATAAATTCTCTAACAGTGTGTATTACTTCACTGTTAACCTTATCAGAAATATACTTTGATATTTTTTTCTTAAGTGGTTCTTTCCCTTTAACTACAGTGTAAGCGATAATATCTTCAAAATAATTTATTCCATTATTTAATTCTTTTATAAAACAGTCTACATTTTCTTTTAAAAAGAATTCTTCTTCAAGATAAGGTTCAATAAAAATAGTGATGTCTTCACTAAAATCCTGAATAATCAATTCTCTTATTGCATCAAAATCAATTGGTTCTGGATTAAAATAATCTGTATCAACAATAGTTAATATATCATCTTCAAACTTTTCTACACTAAAAAAAGATCCCAGATTTGAAAACAGATCAACAATTTCACTACTTAATTTAAATTGATAAATATAGATTCTTCTTTGCATAAGTATCACCTACTCATATTATATCATAAAAAAAGGCAGACAAACTGCCTTTTCGCTATAGTTTTTTATAAAGATCTTTTACGTTTTCTTTTGTGAATCCAAAGTATTTGATTGCGTCACTTCCTGGTGCACTAACACCAAAACGATCAATCCCAAGTACATTGTCAGAATATCTATACCATA
>CAYYOU010000203.1:0-2908 GCA_964473425.1 uncultured Candidatus Izemoplasmatales bacterium
TCGGAACGAATGCACTTAATGAACTTTACTATAGTTTAGGATTAGATGCTGAGGGAAATATCAGCCAGTTTGACTCAATGGTATTTCAGCTTGTAGGAAGAACTGCTTTTGAAAGTACAACAATTGATATGCATATTGTTGGTGAAATAAGTGGTGAAGGAAAAGAATATACTTTACTTTCAATGAATCCAGAAACAATAAATTCTCTTATACCAACTGATGTATATCAGCTAGGAGTATTAGTATATGATGGGTATGATGCACAAAAAGTTATTAAAGATATTGATGCGTTAGGGTATAACACAATTTACCCTGAAGCTGTTGTAGATCCATATAGTCAAATATTTGCAATATTCACATCAATCTACTTAGGATTTATCTTAGGATTCTTGATGATAGTAATCTATTTTATTAGTTATATTGTATTAAGAAATATTCAAGAATCTAAGAAAAAAGATTATCTAATTTTTAGATCTATTGGCGCATCGAAGAATGATTTAAATAATATTACCATTATAGAATTATTGTTTACATCAGCATTTGCATACACATTCACAATGATACTATTCGCAATAAACGAAAGACTTAATTTAAGTATACCGAGATATTTACGCTACTTTACGGTTGGTAGCTATATCTTCATTTTCTTCTTGCTTGTAGCAATTTCATTGCTCCTTGGAAGAAGATTTAATAAGAAAATATTCAGTAAATCAGTGATAACTTCACTGAAACAAGAGTAGGTGTAGACATGATAAAAATAACGAACTTAAATAAATACTTTAACCGTAAAAAAAGTAATGAGATTCATGTTATTAATGATTTAACATTAGAATTACCTGAAAAAGGACTTGTTGTTTTACTTGGACCATCAGGTAGTGGTAAAACAACACTGCTTAACGTTCTTGGAGGACTTGATAAAGTCCAAAATGGATCTCTTCAATTTGATGATAAAGTCATTGATAAATACAAATCAAAAGTATGGGATGAAATTAGGAATAAAGATGTAGGGTATATTTTCCAAAATTATAACTTACTAACATCTTTAACAGTGTATGATAACATCGCATTAACGTTAAACATGGTTGGTGTTGTTGATAAAGATGAAATCGATAAGAGAATTGATTATATTTTAGAAAACATTGGTATGCTTAATTACCGTAAGAGAAGAGCTTACCAGTTATCTGGTGGGCAACAACAACGTGTTGCAATTGCCAGAGCGCTTGCCAAAAACCCAAAAGTAATCATTGCGGATGAACCAACAGGTAATTTAGACTCTAAAAATACCTTAGATATTATGAACATCATCAAGAAAATATCTCAAACTAAATTAGTAATACTTGTTACTCATGAAGAAGAACTCGCAGACTTCTATGCTGATAGAGTTATTAAGTTAAGAGATGGACAAGTAGTTGAGGATTATGAAAATAAATCTCAATTAGATTTAGATATGAAACATGAAACAGATATCTACTTAAAAGATTTAAAAGAGTTAACAGATATTGGAAATGATGTCGCAAAAGTAAAAGTATATTCAGATGAAGATACTGACGCTGTTTTCAATGTGAAATTAATTGTAAAAAACAAAACTTTATATTTAGATATTGATTCAGCCGATTATAAAAAAGTAAAATTAGTAAATGATGATTCAGAAATCAAATTATTAGATCGTCACTTTAAGAAAGTTTCAAAAGCAGATTTTTCAACATCTACTTTTGATTTAGAAAACATAATAAGTGAAGATTTAACAATTGAAAAAAGAAGTGTCATTACAATAAAAGAAAGTCTTAAACTAGCATTTAATAGACTTAAGGGAACTACTAGAATGGGTAAATTATTTTATGTAGGTTTCATTGGTTCAGCAATACTTATTGCAATAGCAGTAGGAATGCTTTCTAGTGTCTATTATTTAAACCCTGCTAATTTCCTAACAGGAGCAAAAGAAACAGTTATTATTGATTATAATAACTTTGAGTACAGTGATTTAATGAACCACGAAGCAGAAGATTCAATTAACTATGTGAATTTAATAAATGGAAAATCTTCGATGACATTGAGGCTTCCAACAGTATATCAGGCTTACGATAATGCAACACAGTTTAGTAGTAATCCAGTACTATCAGATTTATTAGATGAGGGTGACATCATTCTAGGTAGAACTGTAGAAAACTATAATGAAATGGTAATTGATAAAGTAGTTGCACAAGAATATCTTTCATCGACACAATTTCAAAATATTGGAATAACTACTTTAAACGATTTACTGAATGTTGACATCATTATTCAACTTAAAGGAAATGAAATACCGTACGAGTATATTATTGATATCGTTGGGATTAGTGATACTGATAATCCAGTCTATTTTGTCAAAGAAGAAACAATGTACATGATTGAAACTGGAGTAGGAGTATATGAAGTATTTAAAGAAGATATTACAATTTCAGAAGGAGAACTTCCTACTGAAATTGATGAATTAATTACTTTTGATGATCCTAGTCAAGTATTACCTATGGAAGCAATTATCTATGTTGAATTTGGAAGAACATTCCATGTTTCTGCGTTTTATACATCCACAGAAGAAACAATACCTTATTACCTTGTATCACTCGATGCACTTAAAGAGTTGTATTTTGGTAGTACTTACATTGTAAATGGAACTAATATTTATATTCATTCAAACGATATCGAGGAAACAATAAAATATTTTAAAGATCTAGATATTAAAGCTGAAGGGTTATATGCAGCTGAAAGTAATCAATATAAACTAGAAAGACTTGAGGAAAGCATCGGAACTGTTATTTTTACAGTAGTTGTTCTTGCTGCAATGAGTTTAAGTTATTACTTTATCATTAGATCTTCATTAATTTCAAGAATATATGAAGTTAGTGTTTACAGAGCACTAGGTGTAACC
>CAYYOU010000204.1:0-2885 GCA_964473425.1 uncultured Candidatus Izemoplasmatales bacterium
AGATGAATATAAAATATAAAAAAAGTAGTGCAAAAAGAGAAAATTTGACACTACCATTATTATCTAGAGGTGATTTTATGGAATATGTTGTATTTGATATTGAAACAACAGGGTTAGATACACTAAATGATAGAATTGTTGAACTTGGGGCGATTAGAGTTAAAGATGGAGAAGTGGTCGGCGAGTTCAGTCGGTTAATAAACCCCGGGATATTTATCCCATTAGAAGTAACTGATATCAATGGAATCACCAATGAAATGGTAGAAAATGAAGATTATCCTGGGGTTGTACTTTCACAGTTCCATAAATTCATTGAGGGAGTTGAATTTCTTATTGGTCACAATGCAATTAGATTTGACTACCCATTTCTTTTGAACGAGTTTAGACGAAACTATGTTAAGAATGATGAGTATAAAGTAAAAGACACTGTAAGAATAGCTAGACTAAAATTACGAAGACAACTTAGAAGTTTTTCTTTAAAAAGTCTTACAGAATATTATGGAATCATAAATAAAGATGCACATAGAGCACTTAGTGATGTATATGCAACTTATGAGTTGTTCCAAAAATTAAATCAAGAGTAAAAACTATCACCTTATGAGTATAATACTTATGAGGTGTTTTTTATGGATTTCTGTAAAATATGCAACAAGAGCTTATATGAAAAAATCAGTTTTATAAACATCTTTAAAAGCAATTACACTGTTCATGACAAATGCTTAAGTAATCTCAGGTTTAACAATGACACTTTAAGTATCCCAATTGCAAATAATCTTATACATTATGATTACCTATTTGATTATATTTTAGATGAGCATAATTCAGTGTATTTAGAGCAAAAATACATGTCGATAATTTATAGTAGAAATCTTTCTACAAATGATTGGTCAATACTTATATATTATGAAAACGGACTATTTGATGATTTTTCAGGAGATGATTTCTTAATTCTTTTTTCACTTTCTAATAATCCCTTCTTAGTTATCTCACTTACTTATTTTGAATTATCAAACATTGTTATGAAATATTTATAATTTTGTTTAATCATATTAGTGATTTTTATCTATCAATTATGCTATAATAAAGTATATTAAAAAATAAAGGGAGATGATTTAATGAAAGTACAAGTTCGTGGAAAAGATGGATTGAAGATTACTGATGCTATTGAATCTTACGCTTCTGGCAAACTGTCAAAGGTTGAAAGATACTTTAAAGAAGAATTGGATGCATTTGTTGTCTGTAAAATCTATAAAGATCATCACAAAGTAGAAGTTACTATCCCAACTAAGTTTTATACAATGCGTGCTGAAGTTAGTAATGATGACTTATATGGTGCAATTGATCTTGCAATTGACAAACTTGAATCCCAAATTCGCAAAAATAAAACTAAAATTACTAGAAGTCTTCAAAAGAAAGAAGGAGTTAGTGAATTATTTAGTGATATGCTTGATATTGAAGCTCTTGAAAGAGAATTAATTGCTCCAGTTAGGAAAAAAAGTATTGTACTTGATCACATGAACACTGAAGAAGCAATTACAGCCATGGATATGCTTGGACATGATTTCTTTATCTATATAGATGAAGAATCAAATAAAGTAAGTGTTTCATATCTTAGAAATGATGGGAAACATGGTGTTATCGAAACTGAATAATTTAAAATGCGCTTAGGCGCATTTTTTTTGTATTTTGCCCATATAATATGTTATATTATAATATGTAAAAATAATTGAACAATAAGAATAATATATGATATGATGTATATGACTATAAAGAGGTGGTAATATGTTCAAGAATTTATTTGATGTATCAAGAAAAGAACTTAAGAAATTAGGACTAGTTGCTAATAAAGTTCTGGAATTAGAAAAAGAGTATGAAAATTATACCGATGAAGAACTTCAAGCAAAAACGGAGATATTTAAAGAAAGAGTTACAAACGGAGAAACTTTAGAAGACGTCTTGGTTGAAGCATTTGCAACAGTACGTGAGGCATCTACAAGAGTTCTAAAGATGACTCCTTTTAGAGTGCAAGTTATGGGAGCTGTAACAATACACCAAGGTAACATTGCAGAAATGAAAACAGGTGAAGGGAAAACCTTAACTGCTGTTATGCCTGCTTATCTTAATGCTTTGGAAGGTAATGGTGTTCACATTGTTACTGTAAATGAATACCTGGCTAGACGTGAGGCTGAGGGTGAAATCGGAGATTTGTTTAGATGGTTAGGACTAACTGTTGGATTAAACAAAAGAGAATTAACAAAAGAAGAAAAAAAAGATGCGTATAATTGTGATATTTTATATTCAACAAATAATGAAATTGGATTTGATTATTTAAGAGATCATATGGTTATATACAAAGAACAAATCACTCAAAGACCTTTAAATTACGCAATAATTGATGAGGTCGATTCAATTTTAATTGATGAAGCAAGAACACCATTGATCATTAGTGGTGGAGCTAAAAGCGTTGCGAATCTATATTTACAAGCTCAAAATTTTTCAAGAAGACTTGTTGAAGAAGATGATTTTGAAATAGATATTAAAACTAAGTCAGTTACTTTAACTGATTCAGGGATGTCTCAGGCAGAAAACCATTTTGGAGTAGAAAATCTATATGATCTTCAAAATGTGGGAATTTTGCATAGTATAAATAATGCTTTAAAAGCTAATTTTACTATGGACATTGATGTTGATTATGTTGTTCAAGAAAACAAAGTAATCATTGTTGATGGTTTCACAGGAAGACTTATGCATGGACGTCAGTTTAGTGAAGGATTACATCAAGCACTAGAAGCTAAAGAAGGCGTTGAAATTAAAAAAGAAACTTCAACACTTGCTACTATCACATTCCAAAATCTATTTAGAATGTATAAAAAATTATCTGGAAT
>CAYYOU010000205.1:0-2881 GCA_964473425.1 uncultured Candidatus Izemoplasmatales bacterium
CTGCGATATATCCAGAATTCATTTTATCATCAAAATCTCTTAAATCAACATATTGCACGTCAGGTCTTCCTAGAAAATCATCAATAGTTGACATATCAACAACTGCAGGGATAACCGATAATTCCATTGGCACCTCAACAATTACTTCTACTTCGCGATCAACATATTCTATAACAGGTACTTCTACTTCTTTAGTACAACCAGTTAAAGTAACTGTTAACAGTAAACCAACAACTAAAATTAAAATCTTTTTCATTTTTTTCCTCCTAATTTATATTTTCATTTCCTTTAATATTATAATCTTTTAAGAGAGTATTGTCAAACAAAACCATAACTATAAAGCCTTTAATGTGGCTATTTTTTACCGTTCGTATACAAACAAAAACTATATAAACATAGTTTGTGCATTAACAATAATTGCTTAGTTCTTCTATCAATTATAAGCTATGATAGTAGTAATGCTATTCTGTAAGATTATATTTTTTAATTAAGCAAATTATTCTATCAGAAAATATCATTTATGATATAATAGATACAGACATATTAAAAGGTGATTAAATTGAAAAAATCTGATTACATATTAATAATCGTAATTGCAGCTATCTCTTTACTCGCATATCTCTTAATGCGACAGTTTTTGAATTCAACGAATGTAGAAGATGGAACTGCGATAGTTTACTATAAAGATACCCCGATTTTAGAAATCTACTTAATCGATGGGACTTACGATATTATTGATGCAAGTAGTGTTGTTAGTATTGATGAAGATGAGTTTTTATACACCGTTACCGGAGTTAACGGTGATGTAGTAATTGAATATAGTAATAATAAAGTTAGAGTCATAGAGGAAATATCGCCAAAACACATTTGCCGCATCCAAGGATGGAGTTCTAGTCCTTTAATGCCAATCACTTGTCTTCCAAATAATATCGTAATAATTATTGAAGCAGAAAAAGATGATGATGCACCAGATGACATAACTGGTTAGGAGAAAAAGATGGATATAACAACTTTGAATATAATTGAAATATTTTTGTTCTTTGTAACTTTTCCATTTGTATTTCAAGCTTTTAATGCTTTTGATACATCTAGGATTTTTAAAAAAGGATATATATGGCAAATCCAGATTATCTATATTTTTAGTTCTGTAATATTTACTTATCTATTTGTGAAAGCAATTGTAAATTTAATTCAAATTTCAGCAAATATATTTTCATAAGAAAAAAGGAAACAATTTGTTTCCTTTTTTCTTATTTAACTATTCGTAAATAGCATAACTACCCTTAATATCAATTGAAGCATTTCCTTTTGATAAATTCGTGATTTTAGTTTTAAAGCTCTCTAGTGAAACAGTTTTTAATATGATAGAGTAAGTTACTGACTCTTCATAAGTTGTATTTTGTAACTTGAAATGATCTCGGATATACTTTTCAACATTACCAATTTGATTGAAATCAACAGTTACTAGTAACTCCGTATAGTTTTCTAAATAGGTAAACTTAGCTAATGTTATCGTATTTGCGGTGCTTTTTGTATATGCTCTAACCAAACCACCAGCACCAAGTTTAATCCCACCAAAGTATCTAATAGTAACACTTAACACATTCGTTAGATCATGCTTTTTTAACACTTCAATCATTGGATAACCAGCTGTTTTACTTGGTTCTCCATCATCGCTATATTTTTGAATTTCTTGATTTTTACCAATGATGTATGCAAAACAATGATGATTTGCATCATTGTATTTTTTTTTCAGAATATCTAGTTTTTCATTTGCATCTTCAACACTCTTCACAGGCATCAAATAATTAATGAATGTACTTTTCTTTATTACTATCTCAATAGATACTTCTTTTTTAATACTTTTCATTTAAATCACCAAAACAAGTATAACATATCACTAAGTATTGTAAAATATATTCTTATATGGTGGAAAAAAGTTGATATATATAGTATAATTTCTTTGGTGATTTAGATGGATAAACAATCAATTATAGGAAGAAATATTATACGTAAATTAAAAGAGGCAGGTTTCGTCTCTTATTTCGTCGGCGGTTATGTTCGTGATAAGTTACTTAAAATAGAGTCTTCGGATATTGATATAACAACAAGTGCTACTCCAGAAGAAGTTATTGCTCTATTTGATAATGTAAAAGAAACTGGAAAAAAGTATGGTAGTGTTACTGTTATTGAAGAAGATTTAAAATATGAGGTAACAACATTTAGAAGTGATGGAACTTACCTTGATAACAGAAGACCTAGTGAAGTAAAGTTTTCTCCAAAAATTGAAGATGATCTTTCAAGAAGAGATTTTACAATTAATGCAATTATTATGGATGAGGAAGACAACATCACAGACTTATTTGGTTCTGTTGAAGACTTGAACAATAGAATAATAAAGACGATAAATAATCCCATTGATAGATTCAATGAAGATTCTTTAAGAATGCTTAGAGCAATCAGATTTGTCAGTAAGTTAGGGTTTGAGATTGAAGAAAAAACTTATTCAGCAATGAAAGATTTATCACACTTAGTTAAGAATATATCTATTGAAAGAGTAATGGTGGAATTAGATAAAACTTTTAGAGGAAAATATCGTAATAAAGCTCTGAAATATCTTATAAATTCAGGGATGGACAAACAATTATATGGTCTTAGTTCAGGGATTAACTTTATAAGTGATCTTCAGATAGAGTTATATCCATTAGAAGTGTTTATCATTTGTTTTATTTTAGAAGATATAGATGATATTTGGCGTTTTTCAAATAAAGATATCAGATTAATTAGACAAGTAATGGATTTACATGAAGTAACGAAAGAAGATATCTTTAATAAGTTTATAGTATATGTGAATGGACTTGAGACATGTCTTCTTGCAAAT
>CAYYOU010000206.1:0-2880 GCA_964473425.1 uncultured Candidatus Izemoplasmatales bacterium
AAATGTTTATTACACAAAGAAAAAAGAGAATAAGTCTACTAAGGAAAGTGTGATTGCGACGTCCACTAAACTTATTAGGATCATATTCTCTTTATGTAAAAATAAAACTGCTTTTACTCTTTAATATTATCATAGTTTTTAAAATTAGTCACTATTGTGATGTTTTTTAGTATGTTTTTTATTGAAATATATAGTTTAAATTATATTATTGACATTACTTAGAAAGTCATCTTTTATTTTAACATATATTTTGTTTTCAATATATCTATTTAATTTGTTCTTCTCACTTCTTGTATACAAAAAGACTATGATAACTAAATTTTATCATAGCCTCTATTTTTTACTGTCTGTTTTATTGTAACATTGAAGAGATAGCTTCTTTACTTCATTTAACATCTAAAGAATAGAATTCTGTTGGGCTACTTCCCCAACCTCTAAACCCAGTATAGATTTGTTCTCCCTCTACTTCATTTGAATATGTATAAGAACCCAGGCTTGATCCATCAATAAAGAACTCTGCTTCTCTTGTACTTTCATCAACACTTGTAACAACAATACTTATGTCATGTGTATCTGTCCACCAATCAGGATCTACTGTTTTGGATGGAATTAAAGCTGATTCAGATTCTCTCAAAGTCCATACCGGTCCACTTTCACTACCGTCTGATCTCGGTCTTACTATTATTGCTCCATCACCCCAACCTCTATCAAATTGGAGAACTAATCCTTCATCTTTTGTTGGATCATCATTTTTCAGTGTTGTATCAAAGAAAACCCCGTATCCTCCAGTATTACCGGAACTTAGTGCAGCACTGACATTAATATCATATGTACTTGAAGAAATAGGAACAAATATTCTTGATTCTCCTGTAGTATTTTCTAAGTAGCCATTATCAGTAGACCAATCTGACATATCATATGATACTACACCGTCTCCTGTTATATCATCAAGAGAATCAGAATTGAATGTATAGTTAACAGTTGATCCATCGAAATATCCATTTATCAGTCCACCTTCAAGATACCATAATTGATCAACTACAACCCATTCAAAACTTGCTCCTGATTGTTGTACTCTAATCATACTATCTAAATAGCCTTTTGTTACTAGAGATTGCATACGGTACTCATCAGTACTAAATCCATCAAAAACATCAGAAGTACTGCCTGCATATTGTTGTGCATATTTATCAGTTACTGTATTTAGTGTAGACAGATTAAAAGAATCTACATTTATTTTAGTTGTAGTTACTATTTGATCTACTTTTACAATTGTAAATGCTGCTATAATACCCATGACAATAATTACAATAAGTAATTCGACTAACGTCACACCTTTTTCGTTCATATGAGAACCCCCATTTGTTTACTATTACATTAATAATTCATATTCTATCAACTTAAATTACAACCGTCAATACATCTGGTTGTTGGTTAATATTTAATTAATAATTGAGAATATACTTCGATGTAGTATACATCTTTAAAAATATTAGTACAAAGATAAAAGACAAAAAAAGAGAGTTTGTATCCCTATCTATGAGGGAAGAAACTCTCTTTTTGATTATTTATAATTTTAAATGGTTTTTATTAATCTACATCTCTAACTAAGATTACATAATTGTCAATTCTAACTAAATCAGTTGCGTTTATTGATGACATGTCATAATCTTCAGGATTTCCTATTTTCGGATCACTTCTTTGTGCACCAGCACCATGCCAATCATAATAGTCATCTATATCCGAAGTAGTACTATAAGCATATCCAAATGCTAGATAAATTGCTGTTTCTTTGAAGTCACCATGTGTTGTACTAGTCCAAAAGTAAGAATCACTGTTCGTAATTGTAAAGAAATCTTCATCTACTGCAGGTATACTTACTGAAGAATAATCAATAATACTTTGTAGTTCTTTTGAACTAGGTAATCTCCAATCAGAATATCCTGCATATTCTACACCTTCAGCATATTCTAAAGACTCAACCCAATCACGAGTAATACCATCATCAGTACTTTGCCACATTAATCCTGTGGCTTCATCTGTGACTGTTCCGTCTTCATTATCTACAAAATCATTTACACCATAAACATTTTCTTCGCCTCTAACAGCTAATACAAAACATCCAGGCTCATTTCCAAATTCAGTTCCATCAAAATAATATCCTGTTCCATATGATTTTATGTGTCCATCCGCAAAGTTAAACCCAAATGCTCCTTGTGTATCCATATCTGTGATTCCGCCTCCAAGATACAAAGTGCTAGACCAAAACTGCCCTGCAAACATCATTCTTTCATCGTATTCATAATAAAAATAGTCTGTATCAATATATGGAGTACTGTCTTCGTCTAGCATTAACTCTCCATCAAAATCAGCTAATGAATATAATTCATCAATTGTTGGAAGTCTCCAATCTGTATATCCACCTAATTCTAAATTTTCTACATATTCTTGTGCATCATCAAATGAAGAACGATCAAATTCTGATGTTTGTTGCCACATGAATCCTGTATTTAAATCAGTGATTGTCCCGTCTTCGTTATCTTCATATGTTTGTTCAATATTTACATACTGTGCATCTTGTCCATAATATGCTTCATCTTCACTTGGTGCATCAATAATGTTACCTTCTGCATCAAAGTATCTTGTTTGTCCTGAATCAGTTAATGTATAACTAATTGCTAAATCTTCCATTTCTACAGGATCATCTTCTGTTGTTGCACATCCCGTTAATGTTACTAAAGGCAAAAATACTATTGCTATTATATATTTCTTCATATTCAACACTACCTTTCATAATAAAATCATTATACATTTTAAATGTTACAAAAATGTCACAATCCAATTTTATAATATCATATTCTATATAAAATCGTAAAGAAC
>CAYYOU010000207.1:0-735 GCA_964473425.1 uncultured Candidatus Izemoplasmatales bacterium
CAATCTCATTATATATCAAAAACAATAAAAGGAATACTGCAAAGTATTTATTTAATCCAAAAGTACCTTTATTTATAAAATCAAAAAAAAGTATTTTAGGTATTGACAAAAAACAACTCTCGATTTATACTTTAAGTGTGCATATGCACATAGGAGTGATTAATTATGAGTACAAGAAAGAAGCGATATGCCAGAAGGCTAGATAATTCAAGGACATTTAGTCCAATCGGTATTAATAAAATTGATACTGAAGTGGTAAATATCAAGTTAGACGAGTTTGAAGCTCTTAGATTATGTGATTATGAGGGATTATCACAAATTGAAGCAGCGGAGGATATGCACGTCTCTCGTGCAACAGTCCAAAGATTGTTAATATCTGCACGAAAAAAAGTAGTTGATGTAATTTTGCACAACAAAATTCTAGAAATCAAAAATGAAATTGCAAATATAAAACTAAAAGGAGAGAGTAAAATGAATATTGAAGGAAAAGAAATTAAAAAAATCGCATTCCCAACTAGCGATAAAGTAACTGTAGACAGTCATTTTGGTCATACGAAGGAATTTGTAATCTATACTGTTGGTGGTACTGAAGTAACTACAGTAGTATATGTAGCTGCGCCAGTTCATAAACCAGGAGTTTTACCTAAATTCCTCGCAGAACAAGGTGTTGATGTAATTATTACTGGAGGAATGGGACAAATGGCGGTAGATTTATTCCAAAGAAGTGAAATAGAC
>CAYYOU010000207.1:745-2868 GCA_964473425.1 uncultured Candidatus Izemoplasmatales bacterium
GTAGTCCTTGGTGCAAAAGGACGTATTGATCTTAATCTAAATGAATATTTAGGCGGATTCTTAACATCTCAAGGTAGTATTTGCGATCATAAACACGATGATTCGTGTGATCATTAGGAGATGAAATAATGAAAATAGCAATTAGTTCAAATGGAAATACAGAAAAATCTATCGTTTCTGATAGATTTGCAAGAGCTGAATATTTTATTATTTACGATCATGATGCATTAACATTTAATGCAGTTGTAAATCCTGCCAGAAATGAAGGCAGTGGTGCTGGTGGAAAAGCAGTCAAAATATTAGCTGACTTAGGTGTAGATGTTGCTTTAGTTCCCGAACTTGGTCCAAAAGCTCTTGATGCATTAAAAGCTTTCGAGATTAAAAGTTATCAATATCCAAGAGAAAAAAATGTTAGAGAAGTCCTTTATATGTATTTTGAAAAAAAACTTCCTGATTTATTGATTTCTACAGTCAAAGGGCATCATTAATGAAAATAGCTATCCTTAGCGGAAAAGGGGGGACAGGAAAGACAACTCTTTCTGTCAACCTCTTTTCTTTTCTGGATCAAGTTACGTTAATTGATACTGATGTAGAAGAACCAAATAGTCACCTATTTATTAAAGGACTTGATTTAATCGAAGAAAGTATCTTAAAAAAATACCCTGTTGTAAACGAGTATTTATGTACTAACTGTGGTAAATGTGGCGATTTTTGTAACTTTAATGCCATAATACCTGCGAAAAAGAAAGTGTTGGTATTTCAGGATTTATGTCACGATTGTGGTGGATGTCAATTAGTTTGTGAACCAGGTGCAATTACTTATGAAGATAAAGAAATGGGTAAAACCTATTTACAAACATTAAGTGAAAAGAAGAAATTCATCTATGGAAATTTAAATGTAGGTGAAGTTTCTGGTGTAAAAATTATTGAATCATTACATAAAATGACTAAAAATGAAGAATTATTGCTTGTTGACTGTCCTCCTGGGACTAGTTGTTCTACTGTAGCAGCCATAGAAGGTGCAGATTACTGCATAATTTGCGCTGAGCCTACACCTTTCGGTATAAGTGATATGAAGATGGTTGTAGAACTTTTAAGAGCTAAAAACTTAAATTTCGGCGTAGTGGTGAATAAATATAATCTAGGAAATGATGATATTTACAACTATTTAGATGTAGAAAATATTAGAATGCTTGAAAAAATAGAATTTAACCGTGAATTTGCAAATTTACTTGCAAAAGGAGAGATATTAATTGATCATTCTGATTATTTTAAAGAAAAAATGGCTAATATCGCTAGAATTGTAATTGGTGAAGTAAATGATTAATGAAATAGTAATAATTAGTGGAAAAGGTGGAACAGGAAAAACTAGCTTAACTGCGTCAATAATTCCATATTTTGAAGATTTGGTAATTGCTGATTGCGATGTTGATGCTCCTGATCTAAATATATTAATAAAAAGTGAAATAATTAAAGAATATGATTTTGTAGGCTTCCAAAGACCAGTTATTGACTATGAATTATGTACAAAGTGTGGATTATGTGCATCTTCATGTAACTTTGGAGCAATATCAGAAGATATCGTAATAAATGAGTCTTTATGTGAAGGTTGTAAGGTGTGTGAATATGTTTGTCCAAGTAATGCAATCAGTATGCATGATGCTATTGTAGGTAAAATCTTTCACCGTGATACTATTTTTGGTCCAATGATTGATGCAAGGTTAATTCCTGGAGAAGAATCAAGTGGTCGTCTTGTTGCTGAAGTTAGAAAACTAGCAAGAGAAGAAGCATACAAGGAAAATAAAGATACAATAATTATTGATGGGTCACCAGGCATTGCTTGCAATGTAATCAGTGCAATCACTGGAGTATCCAAGGCTATAATTGTAACAGAACCTACCATTTCAGGCCTGCACGACCTGAAAAAAGTAACTAAATTAGTAAAAATGTTTAGTGTAGAAGCAAAAGTAATCATAAATAAGTATGATTTATCGCTTACTAAAGCCAAAGAGATTAAAGATTATTTAGATTTTATTGATATTGAAGTTGTTTTAGAGATACCATTTGATAAAGAAATATCTAACAGTATTAATAATATGATAATTCCATCAACAACTGATTTA
>CAYYOU010000208.1:0-2827 GCA_964473425.1 uncultured Candidatus Izemoplasmatales bacterium
ATCTTCTTCATCTTCAGCATCTAAAGGATCTTCATCAACTAAAGGATCTTCTTTTGTATCGTCATCTGATTCTTGATTTGCTTTTTGAACCATTTTTTTGAACAATTCTTTAATCTTTTCATGTCCTAAGAATGGTAATAAGAATTCTTCTTTAAAGCCTGGAAGTTTTCCGTTTTGAATTGCTTCTTGTATCTCTTCGACTTTTGATTTGGAAATAAACGGAATAGCTCTTTGTAATTCTTTAGAGTTACCTTTTTCAATCAATTTGTCTACTATTTCATTTAATGTATTTTTATCTAGAAATGGGAATAAAACAACCAATTTCACACCTTTTACTTCTTCGTTTATTACTTGGTAAGCTAATTCTCTTAAATCTTCATTTTCCATAAATGGTAACATAGTTATATACTTCATCTCTTTTCCTCCTAATATTCTTTTTTCTTGTCACAACAGAAAATATAATCAATTCCAATCATGCCATACTTGTACAAATAAAATAAATCTCTTTTTGTCTCTTGATTAGTCTGTAATTTTCTTTTCATACTTAATCACTCCTTATATTATAATGGGTGTGAGAAACTGGATATTTATAAGATCCATCCTTGGATTGAATCATACATAAAATCCTTTCTTCATTGTTTAAAAATTGGTAAATATGTGATACATCATAATCAAACTTATTGGAAAGAATAACACTGAGAAACAGTTTTCTTTCATCATTATTTAAATAAGGCCAGATTACTTCAGTATCAATAGTAGAATGGTTTGAAATAATTTTGTTAATTACAAATTTTCTTTCCCCGGGGTTTAATAAGTAAAAGATATTTTCCACATTGGAATTTGGATCTTCACTATTTAAGAATTTACTGAGTACGACTTTTCTACTAAATTGTTTATACATTTGTGCGTAATCGTTTGAAACTAGTTCAGAATTATCTAGTAAATAATCAATAGTGACATCAAACAAGGTTGTGAGTTCTAATAAAATTTCAATGCTTGGTATACTTTTTCCGTTTTCCCATTTAGATACAGCTTGATGAGTTACATAAAGTGTTTCCGCTAATTCGTTTTGAGTTAGCCCTTTAGATTTTCTTTCTAACGCAATTTTTCTTCCAATGGTTTCTAGATTTAACATCTCTTACCTCCTTTGATAATTTAATTCTAGCATGAATGCATTTATCTTCAAGCAACCTGTAGTTGAGTTTTTAAAGTTTTGCTTTAAAATCCCTTTATTTAGGTTTTTTAAAATAAAAAAATGTGATATAATTATTTAGGCTTACTGGGGTGATACTATGAAAAAAAGAAGATATAATAATTTTTTATACACAATTGCTTATCTGTTAATATTAAGAATTGTTCTAATGATAACAACTAATATTAGTATTTTTAGTTTAGGATTGTTATTTGATTTTGTCTTTATTGTATTTTGGGTGGGATTATTTGGATTCTTACTCAAGAGAAGTAGAAATCAAAAGATATTCTATATTTTCATATTGTTAGTAGGGACTATATTTGTTGTTGCGGATAGTATTTATTATGACTACTTTGAAACAATTAGTGCTGGAAGTAGTTTAGCTGGGTTAAAATGGTTAACTGAAGGAACGACTCTTGAATATGATATTCAAATACCACTAGTAGCGTATTTAATAACTCCACTATTAATAGGAGCTATCTATATTATAACAAAAAATAAAAAAAGTGATGTCTTTATATTAAAAGACTTAGGAATTGTTGGAGTAGTGTTTGGTCTTCAAGTTACCTTATTCTTGATTTGGGGTAATTTTGATTACGACACAAGGTATGAGTATTACAGAAGTGAAACATACTTATTTGAGACAATGTATGATCGCTCTTTGTTTAGTGAAAAATATGGGTATTATAATTATCATATCCTTGATTTTACGAGAATAAGACCTAAACAAGATAAAGAAGAATTGTTTAAAGAAGTAGATGATTTCTTTAATGATGGAGAAGAACATGTTACTAACACATATAGTGATAGATATAATGGATACAACGTAATCACGATATTAGGAGAGACATTAGAAACAAGGTTCATAGATGAAGTGTTAACTCCTAATTTATATATGATGAAGAATGAAGGATTATCATTTTCTAATTTCTTTACTCCAGTGTTCCAAGAAGGAGCTACTTGTAATAGTGAGTTTATGAGTATTAGTGGAATGAGCGCTATTACATCAAATGACTGGAGTAATAATATCTGTGATGCGTATAGTAATAACACATTTAGTTACGCTTTACCCAATCAACTTGAAGGGATTGGGTATGATACCTATTACTTCCATAGTGGTCATGAATGGTTTTATAATAGAGAAGTAGTAATCCCTAATTATGGGTTTGAAGTAGTGGCTTTCCAAGCAGATTTATATACTGCAGGCTACGTTGATTTTAGTGAGAAATTTGATTCAGAAATGATTACTTTCTTTGATGAATATGTTGATTATACTAATCCTGTTTATATTAATCTACTTACTTACTCTATGCACGGGGCATATAATCAAGAAGAATTCTTTAAGTATGATGATCGAGTTAACGCAGCTTACCCTGGAGTAGAATTAGATTCAGAAATTAGGAACTATATGCAGAAACTTGTTGAGTTTGATGTTATGTTAGGAGCTATTATGGACGAGTTAGAAGCAAATGGTGAATTAGATACTACACTATTTGCAATATTCCCTGATCATTTTCCTTATATGATGAATACGAATACATATACTGAGCATATTGATGTAAAAAAAGATTCAGAAGAGATTAGTAGACAAGAATTGATTATATACGCAACAGATATGACAGGAGTTGTAGTTGA
>CAYYOU010000209.1:0-2804 GCA_964473425.1 uncultured Candidatus Izemoplasmatales bacterium
ATCTGAGTTATGAGATAAAATTCTAACAAAAATTGTCTTAAATCCACTGGTAGTTTCCTTTACTCTCGCTATAATTTCATCCAAAGCTCTTCTATGAGTTCTAACAGATTTAAATAAATCTAGCTTTCCATCTTTCATTTGAATTAAAGGTTTAATCCTTAAAACTGTTCCTATTGCTCCTTTAGTTCTTGAAAGTCTACCTGATCTAATTAAACTAGTAAGATTCTCAATTGTAAATATCAAATTTGATACTTTAGATAAAGAATCGATTCTTTTTATAATTTCTTCAAAAGATTTCTCTTCCTTAATCAATTCAATTAGTCTAAATACTATCATTTCATTTCCAAATGCTGCAAGCTTAGTATCAAACACATGCACTACTTTAGGTTCATCCAACATCTGTCTAGCGAGAATCGCTGATTGATATGTTCCGCTCAATGCTTCACTAAAACAAATAACGAATATTTTTTCATATCCCATCTCTAAAAATTCTTCATATGAGTTTAAAAACTCTCCTGGAGAAGGTTGGCTTGTAGTAAGTTTGTGCCCTTTATCTAATCTATCAAAAACATACTTACTTGTCACATCAACTTCTTTGTAACTTTTATCACCATCTATTATGTTTAAACTAACTCTTTTGATTCCAAACTTTTCAATTTCTTCATCAAGTAAATAGACACAACTGTCAATTACTATTGCATATTTTTCCATAATCATCTCTCCTTATCATAGTACGTACCCATACACGCATATAAAGTGGACTGCACTTCCCCCAAGAACAAATAGATGCCAAACTAAATGACTGTATTTGAACTTCGAGATAAAAAAGGCTACTCCAACTGTATATAAAACTCCTCCTATAACTAATAATGAAACTTGGTTTCCTAATCCTTCAAATATGTCTTTAGACAGAAAAATGATACTCCATCCCATCAATAGATATATAACTAATGAAACTCCCATGTATTTATCAACACAAATTGATTTGAGGATAATTCCAATTAATGTTAACACCCATAACCCTACTAATAAGTAGTATGCTTCTGTAGTTCCAATAAGCAAAACAAGAAATGGTGTGTAAGTTCCAGCAATCAGAATAAAAATGCTAGAATGATCAAATCTTCTAAAAACCGATTTAACAGCTTTCATTTTATCTGGAAACGAATGTAATAATGTGCTTGATAAATACAAAACCACCATTGAAATTCCGTAAACTAAACTTGACAAAATTTCTACTGTTGTATCTGATTTAACAAGTAATAACACTAATGCTGCAATTGCGAAAATTGCTCCAATTCCATGAGAAACTGCGTTTGCAATTAATTCTCCTAATGTTGTTTTTCTCATAAATATTCAACTCCTATAAATTACTCTATCACACATACTAATTTATCAAATATTACTCTATCTGTCAAGGTAATTTGGAAACAAAAAAAATAGTCTAAAAGTACTAGACTATTTTACTCAAAGAAGTGTGATAGATGAGGTATATAAGTTTTATAAAATTGATACTTCTCATCTTCTGTCATAACAACTATTTTATTATATAGTTTCTTCAACTTTGTATTAGATAAAATTCCATTAATCTCATCGCACATTTTCTTATATGTGTAATACCATAATTTATAATCATCAAATTTCCCAAATGATTTTACTGAATTATTTTTCATGTTCCAGGGTTTAAGCCCAGCAAAGTGAATTCCGTTCAAATATGCGATGTCAGGATATCCGTTAAACGAAGAATACTTCAAATCCATATTTGTCCATTTACCACTTAACTTTAAGGTGATATACTGCATTTCTGGCCAATTGTATAAACTGATTTCTTTTTGAATATCAATATTTTCTAGATCCTCAATTATCGAATCATAAAACAATGATGATGGGTTAAACAAGTAAAGTGACGCGTTAACCCCCATATTTAGTTTGTCAGAATCTATTCTATCTGTAATATTTTTAGGTATTAATGTTCCATGTGGAACATCAGCGTATACCTCATGCCATTTCCAAGTTCCATTGGTATATACGGATTTTGGTATGGTATATTTACCATTTTCATCATACTCCATACAGTACTCTTTCTTTTCGTTAATTATCCCCGCAGGTGCGTTAAGTTCAAACAACTTATCATACCCATGAAGAGGAAGTAAATCACAATCTGCAATTATGATTTTCTCATATTGTTTATTCAAATCCCCATCTTCCCCAAGTCTGAAAGCATTAAATCTAGAAAACAAAAACGGACGGTCTTGTCTTTCTTGTCTTCTATCATGTGGTACATATAATTCATCAATTACAATTACATCATCATATAAAAGTTTTAATGAGCTTATTGCGTGTTCGCTAATATTGTCTGATACTATACAAATCAAATCAGCCTGCGTTTTTTGAAGTCTTAGTGCATAAGCAAAAACTAGCGCTCCAGGCAGATAAGAGTCATTTCTTATTATAAATGTAACATAAGCAAACTTATTCATAATATCAGTCCTAACTTATTAATGTTTCAAAACAGTTGATTTAATATAATAACATTATACAATAAATTATTCGGAATAGGTGATAATGATGGATAAAAGAAAATCATATGCTGAACTTAAACAACCACTTGCAGAAATAGAAGACGTTGTTTGTTTATATAAATTAGTAACGGAAAGAAAAATTAGAAAAGCCGTTCAAGAAGGAAGAAGAAGATTTGTTTCTGTCAAACAGGCTACAGAAGCCGGTAGCGGATGTGGTCTTTGTCAACCTATCGTTCAAGACATAATTGATAATGAATTGAAAAGATAAAAGCTCAATAATTTGAG
>CAYYOU010000210.1:0-2800 GCA_964473425.1 uncultured Candidatus Izemoplasmatales bacterium
AATATGTTGAATAATCAAACATATACGTATAACTATCTAATGCTAGTAATGCATATGCAGTTTGTCCATAAGGACCTACTGTTGCCATATAATTTAATTCTTCCATTAATGTATATGTGTTATATTCAACACATTTTAGTTTCACAATCGCCTTAAAATAATCATTTACAGAGGGTTCATCATCCAATACTACTAATGATTCAACTTCTGAATTTGTAACATAATGATTTACGTTATCTAGCAAATATAATGCTGCAATTACATTATAATCGATTATTTCATCATTCACATAATCACTTGCATAGTTGTCTAAAAATAAATTGATAGCGTTGTATACAGCTTCTTGAACAGGGTCCCACCATACAACCTCAAATGAGAATACGTCTTCATCATCAAATTCAATTGAATCTACTCCAGCACTTGCTGGTTCTCCATTCTCTGAAAGTTGAATAAATGCTCCTTCCATTGGAGTTAATCCATGCATAGACTTTAAATAAATTCCATAGTCTGTTTCATCATACTCGATTGCATAATTTGAATCCAACAGATCAAATAGACTTCCTTGAAAATCGTCATTAAATCCGATAGTCTTGATTCCTACAGAGTCATCCTCATAAACGAGATTCACTGTAATAACATTATCAAAGGTAAGTTGTTGTAATTCTTTGATTAGTCGTCTTAATGTTTCTTGCATTTCTTCAAGATTATTAGTTTCACCTGGTTCTATTTGAGAAGAAGTCATAATTGCAAATATTTCGTCTTCCAACTCATCAATTTGTTGTTGTCTTACTTCTAAATCTTCATCTTTTGCATTTAAATTACATCCAGCTAAAACTAATACAAGTAAAAACACAGATGCCATAGAGAATAGTTTTTTCATAAGTTCCTCCTTCTAAGTATTATGAAATAAAAAAAACCATCCTCCCGGATGATTAAACGTATAAATAACTAAAAAGCTACACAAAGTTAAATACGATATACTCATGACCCAGGAGTATTACAATTTATTAGATTCTAGGTAGGTCTACCGGCTTGAATTCGTCCTACTATGCACCTTCCCGCTAAATAGCAGTGGTATTTTGCATTTCGTCCTTCGTACGGTTGCTGGGACAGCTTGAGATTTTAACTCAATTCCCTGTTATGTCTTACGACACCTAATATCTACTCTATAATTCTATGACTAAATAAAGCAGTTGTCAATGAAAAGAGACAACTATTTTCCAGTACTTCCAAATCCGCCATTTCTTACTTTAGTTACAACCTCTTCATCAGGGCTTACTAAATATTTTTGAAAGATTCCTTGAGCTACTCTTTCACCTTTTTTAAGGGTTGTAGTTTCCGTACCAAAATTATGTAAAGACACAAATATAGCACCATCATTGTCTTTATTACCATAATAGTCTTTATCTATTATCCCAACATTGTTTGGAATCGTTAAATGATAGTTTTTAGGTAAGCTAGATCTTGGATAAAGCATTAATACCTCATCATCTTGCATGTAAGCTTTTAATCCAGTAACACTAAGTTTAATTTCTCCAGGTTCAATTGTAACATCTTCAATAATTGCAATATCATATCCAGCACTATATATAGTGCTTCTTTTAGGTAATTTTATATCTAGATTCTCGTATCCTTTTGCTATTTTAAAACCTCTCACTGTGTCATCCCCTTAAGTAATTTTAAGACATAAAGTTCTCTTTCAGTCCAATGGTATTCACTACCATTATCAAATTTTATTTGGTTAACTCTTATTGCTTCATCTATTTCTACCCATCTAGGAACAAATCTTAGATTTTGCTCATATATATCTAAATCCTGTTCAAAATCTTCATCAAGCACAGAACAAAAATAATAAAATGATCTTAAAAAGAAATACTTTCTATCATCATAAATATCATTATACATTTGATCTACATATCCTAAGGGTTCATTTACGCTATTAACTTTTTTTCCTACTTCTTCTAACACTTCTCTTCTTAAAGCAATATGTCTGATTTCATGTTCATTAATCCCACCACCAGGAAACTTATACTCTTTAGATTCTTCTGAATATACAAGTAGTATCTTATTATTTTTTAATATTATTGCTCGTACACTATCACGATATATTATAGGCTGATGTCCAAGTAGTTTGTCTCTCTTATCAAATATCTTTAGTAATTTCATTTTAGAACCACAATCAGCGAAGTAGCTGAATCAAATCCATTCTTCTCAATATACATTTTTATTTTCTCAGCCTTTTTTTCAAAATATTCAAAATTATCCGACTCTTTTACGCTTTCCATAATTCGTTCCAGTGTTTTATATAACCATTCTATTTCTTCTTTAGAGTTTGTCTCTTTTTTAGGATAATTTAAATCCCAAGCATCTTTTATGGACAAAGCACTTTTTTCTTTTAATAATTTCAGTATCTGCTTACTAGTAAGAGTCTCATCGTGATAATTGCCTCTATCTCTATCAATTTCAGCTGCGAAATGGTGTAATAATAGATGGCTTTTTTGACGTTTATCAAGATTGTTATTTACCATCTCACAAAAAACAAGGGCACCTCCAGGTTTTAGTACTCTTTCCATTTCGGTTAAAGTAGCTTTAATATCTTCTAAATGGTGAATAGAATTTGATAAGCAAACATAATCAAAAGTATCATCTTCAAATTCCATACTGAGAGCATCCATATGAAAGAAGTTAATTCTCTCGTCTTTAAAATAGATTTTGCATCCTTCAATTGCTGATTCAATAAGATCGATTCCAATTATTTCAGAAAACTTATCTGTAAGCTGAGTTATGATTGTAATAAAGT
>CAYYOU010000211.1:0-2799 GCA_964473425.1 uncultured Candidatus Izemoplasmatales bacterium
CATTGAAAGTGTTGGTCTTTCTATCTCAATCATTGCCATAGGTAATACACTATCTATATTACATATTGTTTCACCAATTGATATGGTTGGCATACCTGAAAAAGTAACAATATCCCCAGAATATGCTTCTTTTTTCTCTACTCTTGATAATCCTTCATTAACATAAAGTATACCAATTTTTGTTTTTAATATTGTTCCATCTCGCTTACTTACAGAAACCATAGCTCCAGAAGTAATTGTACCTTTTGTAACTCTACCCGTACCAAGTCTACCTAAATAATCATCATATCCAAGTGTTGATATTTGTAATTGTAGTGGTTCATTATCATAATCAGGGTATGGATCAACATGTTTCAATAACAGATCAAACAATGGTTCAAGGTTTGTTGAATCATCATCCATTGTAGCCATTGCGATTCCATGTTTGGCTACTCCATAAAGAATCGGAAAATCAAGTTGTTCATCTGTTGCACCAAGTTCTGCAAACAAATCAAAACTCATATTTACTACTTCTTCAGCTCTTTCATCTCTTTTATCCACTTTATTTACAAATAATATGGGATTTAATCCTCTTTCAAGTGATTTTTGAAGTACAACTCTTGTTTGAGGCATTGGCCCCTCACTTGAATCTACTAATAATATAACTGTATCTACAGTTTTCATTATTCTTTCTACTTCACTAGAAAAATCAGCATGTCCAGGGGTATCCACGATATTTATTTTAGTTCCATTATGCTCAATTGCACAGTTCTTAGAGTAAATTGTAATTCCTCTTTCGCGTTCTAAATCATTACTATCCATAACTTGTTCAACAACTACTTCGTTTTCTTTA
Source organism: uncultured Candidatus Izemoplasmatales bacterium (assembly GCA_964473425.1). Lineage (GTDB taxonomy): Bacteria > Bacillota_I > Bacilli_A > Izemoplasmatales > Izemoplasmataceae > JAFGXW01. The sequence goes on from CAYYOU010000211.1 coordinate 833, forward strand.
AAAACGCCACTTTGGCTAAGCAAAGCATCTACTAAAGTCGATTTTCCAGCGTCTACATGTGCAATAACTGCAACATTTATTATTTTTTTTCTATTCATGTTCTTCCTCCAACTGCTAATTTTATACTTTTCAACAATTAAAAATTGATGAGCATAAAAAAGCATACATATCACTATACCACATATTTCAAATTTTACCATAAATATGTATCTATTTTTCAGTCATCAAGACCTATTACTCATATATCCAGAAATACACTATAAAAAGACATGTTTTTGTTTATTAAAAATACTATTTCTTTTTCTATACAAAAATGGTAAAATAGATAGTTAAACACAAATTTTAAAGCATTGAAAGGTGATTATATGAGAAAACTTACATCCTTATTTCTATTACTAATTGTTGTACTGACACTTAGTTCTTGTACAAAAACATCAGAAAAAGACATAATAATTGAACCGTTTATTGATATTTACTACATTAACGATTTACATGGTGCAATTTTACCATCAGACGATCAAATCGGTATGTCTGGTATTGCTAATTTTATCACTACTAAAAAGGAAGCTAATCCTGAAAATGTAATCGTCCTTGCTGGTGGAGACATTTTACAAGGTTCAGCATTATCAAATTATTATTCAGGTTTATCTACTATTAATATGATGAACTTAATGCATTTTGATGCATTTACTCTTGGGAATCATGAATTTGATTGGGGATTAGAGACGGTTACAAACTATTTTGATGGAAATGAAGATAATGGTGAAGCTAATTTCCCATTATTAGGTGCAAATGTGTTTTTAGAAGGCACAGAAATTATTCCAGACAATATTGAACCTTATACAATAATTGAACGTGGAAACGTAAAAATCGGTATAATTGGCACAATGGGATTTGGCCTTGAATATTCTATTGCTGCAAGTAAAATTGCAGGATATGAATTTGCATCACCTGTCCCTATTATAGAAGAGTATGCTTACCTTTTAAGAACTGTTGAAATGGTTGATATTGTTATCGTTGTTAGTCATGATTCAGGAAATATAAATAGTGGAGTTGCAGCACTTACTGGAGACTATAAAGTTGACGCAGTCTTCAATGCTCACTCACATAATGAATATGCATACACTGATTTTGGAATTCCGGTTATTCAATCAGGAAGCAATGGAGAATATGTTGGTCATGTAAGACTTGATTTAGACGAAGAAACAATTACCACATCTTCAGCTGAAAACTTAAGCTATTATGATAGTGCATTGTTCCAAGCTGAAAATGAGGAAGTTCAAAATCTTTTAGATACATACTTATTAGAAACAGACGAGTTATTCAATACACCTATTTTGGTTTCTGGAGAAGATTTATCTAGAGATGATCTTTCCAGATGGCTTGCTAAATTAATGCGAATTACATCAGGTAGTGATATAGCTTTTCATAATCTTGGAGGTACAAGAACTGAGATAGATGATTCAGAAATGATTACCCTTGGAGTATTGTATCAAGTGTGGCCTTTTGATAATATTATCAAAACTGTATATTTGACAGGTGCTCAAATAAGTAGCTATAGAATTACTAGTTCAGATGCATTTGATACTGATATTACAACTTTTGAGGATGATGTTTATTATAAAGTTGCGACGAACGACTATGTATTTGATAAGGAGTATAACCCATTCTTAGATGGGGAACATCCTGAAAATACAGGCTTACTTCTTAGAGATATTGCAGTTTCAGAATTAGAATTACAATCTATTCTAAATTCATCGTTTCTCTCTTCAAATGATATCTTATCTGTATCTCTTTACCCAAATGAAGAAAATCCTTTCATCTCACCAACAAATTAGTTATAATGGCTAATATTATCCAATATTAGCCATCTCTATGATTTTTTTTCTAGAATTTTTGACAAAATAATATGATAATAGTTCAACTTGAACTATCACTATTTTTGTTATAAAATTATGATGCATACT
>CAYYOU010000212.1:0-2799 GCA_964473425.1 uncultured Candidatus Izemoplasmatales bacterium
AAATAAAGTAATTTTGAAATAGATCAACAAAAAACGAAGGTGTTAAATAACTTCTACACTGTTATAAAGATGTTAGAGACCTAAGCTTCAGCGCGATTTCTTTTTTTCTTAATAATCTCCATTATTAGCATATTTACTGATGCTAAAAACAAAAATGTAAATCCTATTAAATTGAAGTTATTGAGGTTCCAAATTATAAATATCAACATAGTTATAATTGAGATAATATAAAGTATCGATGTTATTAGTCTATATAATTTCATATTATTACTCCTTTCAAAACAGTGTTAGATATGTGGGAACAATTTATCTAAGTTTTTGGAAGATTCTTCAAATTGAGTTACTCAATTAAGTGGGGGAGTGTTCACTAACATTTCCCTTAATAGACACATTCTTCATATGAATCACAACCTTATCCATATTATATTGCTTCAACTATTCTAGTAAATAAACCTGTTCCAAGTCCTAGTACAAATACTAAAATGATAGGAATTATTAATGCTATTAGATAATTTTTAAGTGTCTTATTAGTTTCCGAAGAAATAACTAATTTGATGAAAATAGTAATATTAACGAATGGAATTGCCATTAAAATAAAAATTAAAAGCCAATCACCTATACTCATTATTTTTTTTGTAAACATGAAATACCTCCTTATAATGCTAGTTTTAAATATAAATAGTAAATCTCCTCAGCAGATAAAGAGGATGTTGAATTGTTTCTTTTTTCGATAAATTATTATAGTTTAAATAAATTAATTATTTGTTCATGTGAGTAATTGTTACATAATGCTAACATCAATAAGATACGAGCTTTTTGACCATTATAATTCCCACCTAGAATGCATCCAGAGTTTGTTAAGTCGCGTCCACCACCTGAATATGCATAAGTGTCAAGAACGCGACCGGAATAGCATCTAGATACTATTACAATTTCAATGCCGAGTGAAATAGCCTTCTTGATTGGTTCAATCATGGTTGGAGGTACATTTCCTCTGCCAAGAGTTTCCAACACAATACCTTTTGCTTTTCTACTAATTAGATAATCAATGAAATGTCCATCCATTCCTGCATAAACCTTCAATAAATATGTATCTTCATTTGTTTTATTTTCAAAATCATAAATATCTTGATGTGTTACATCACGATAATAGATAACTTCACCTTGATCAACAAAGCCTAAAGGTCCAAATTCAATGCTTTTAAAAGTATCAAGACTCATTGTATGAGTTTTTGTTACTTCAAGAGCACTATTGATGGTATCGTTCATAACCACAAGAACACCTTTATTAATTGATTCTTTAGACATACAAACTTTAATACTAGAAACTAAATTAGTTAACCCATCATATCCTAGCTCACTAGAATTCTTCATTGATCCAGTCAAGACAACTGGTTTATTGGTTTTCTTAACTAGGTGAAGGTAAAAAGCGGTTTCTTCAAGGACATCTGTCCCATGAATTACAACAGCACCAGCAATATCATCTTGTTTTAAATACTCGTTTACCAAATTCCCAATATCTACCATATCCTTTAGAGTAATGGAAGGAGAAGGTTTTCTTGAAAAATCATGGACAATTAAGTTATCAAATTCAGCTATACCACTAAGCTCATAAACTATCTCGCTAGGAGACAAACTTAGAGTTGCTCCACGTAGATTAGAATCAACTTTCATGGCGATAGTACCACCTGTAAAAATAAGTGCAACTTTGCTCATAAAATCACCTCACATATATAATAACATAGTACAAAATTATTATATATAGAAAAATTCAATTCAAAAGAATAGTTTGATTACGAACTAACAGAAGATGGAAATACATTTATATGGATTTAGGAAGATTGATTAGCTATCACAGAATGTTGGTTAATTATGTGCTTAGAAATCGTTTAAATATATAAGAAATAGTACATATAATTGAAATCTAAATAATTTGGTCATTTGGATCGTTTGCATTGGTCACATTTCCAGATACATAATATAGTGTTGATAGATCTAGATTCTATGAATACATCTTTGGTCATGTTTTTTAACCTTTATGTATTGATACATCATAACTGTACTAAAACTCAAACTAACTTTTAAATCATTCAAGAAAGGATACATTGTTATAGTTATAAATGAGTTAACTGTATTGGCTGCAAATTCAATACTTATTACGAAACTCTTAAATTTAGTAAAAAGCGATGGAATTGTATTCAAATTATTTTAAAAAACGGGCAAGCTCTATATCCGATTGAAATATATATTGCTGTATCATTACTCATGTCGATTTGATATTTACTATTTTTCATTTATAAAAAAAACAAAAAGTATAAAAAATGGAATTTGAGATTAAATAAATTTATTGAAAAAATGAACTTTTTTAACGAATTTTAAAGTATCCAATAATTCATCAAAAAAAATGAGAGAAGAATAGAAGAAAAAAATGCATTATATTTAGGTACAAAAAATAGTATATAAATTAGCAAACAGAAAATGAAAAATCAAAGTGAAAAACACTACAATTTACAGATGCTATTTTCAATCGAAATTATGGGTCTGAAAATTCTTAAAACTTGTTAACATATTGTAAATCGATTATTGAATTAATTGTTTATAAATTGGATAGGGTTTTAAATCATAAATATTAGATATTACAATAATTTTGAAAATCATGAATTTATTGATTTTGAAAAGTTTTTTAAGATCCAAATGACCTTCTGATAAAACTTGGCCTTGTTTGACTTCTGCTCCTTGGTCAACTGTAACATTGATAACAGCAGGAATAACATATTCCTTGACATCAGCGTCAGAGGC
>CAYYOU010000213.1:0-2796 GCA_964473425.1 uncultured Candidatus Izemoplasmatales bacterium
ATTGGATCGACAGGTAGTGGTAAGTCATCTTTAATCCATCTTATTCCTAGGCTTTACGATGTTTGTGAAGGTGAACTAAAAGTCAATAATATTGATGTTAGAGATATTGATGTTGAAACACTAAGATCACAAATTAGTGTTGTTACTCAAACAGCTACAATATTCAGTGGGTCAATAGGTACAAACATTATTCAAGGTAATAAGGAAGCTATTTATGATGATTTTATTGATGCTGGTGATAAAGCATCCGCAAATGAATTCATTAATGAGTATCAAGACTTATATAATCATGAAGTTCAACAAAATGGAAGCAATTTATCTGGTGGACAAAAACAAAGAATTTCGTTAGCTAGAGCATTTATCAGAAAACCAAAAATATTAATTCTAGACGATTCAACTAGTGCAGTTGATGCAAAAAGTGAAGAATTGATTTTAAACCAAATTGAGAAACTTTCTAAAGGAATGACTACCTTAGTTATTAGTCAAAAAGTATCAACAATTAAGAATATGGATAAAATACTAGTTATGGATAATAAAGGTCATCTAGATGGCTTTGACACACATGCAAAACTACTAAAAACTAGTAAAGTATATTATGAAATAGCACTCTCACAAGTCGGAAATGGGGGTGTCGCAAAATGAGTAAAAGAAACAAACAACAACTTAAAAACACAGAAGTAAAAGAAAAACCATATGCAAATGTGGATCACTCAAAAGTTATCTTAACAAAAGAACAAGTGAAAATCAGAAATGAAGCCAATAAAGACCACTCTAAAATGCTAGCGAAAACTACTGGTGGGAATAGAGGCCCTGGTGGAGGAATGTACTTAGGTGGTAAATCTAAAAATTCTAAACAAACTGTTTTAAGAATTTGGAATTACCTTGGCATATATAAAATTGGACTTCTTGTTTCTTTAATTGCAGTCATAGCAACTAGTTTACTTGCAACTTTTATTCCTTGGTTGTTTGCAAAAGCAATTGATGATTATATTCTTCAGTTTGACTATAGTGGTGCGATTAAGATCGGAGTATTCATTATTGGAATAGCTGTACTAACAAGTACAGTAAGATTTGTTTCAAGATATACAATGGCAGTTATCTCACAAAAAACAGTTAAAAAAATAAGAAAAGACGCTTTTGATAAATTGCAAAATTTACCAGTAAATTACTTTGATACGAATCAACCTGGAGAAATTGTTTCAAGAATTACAAACGATGTTGATTTAATAAGTAATTCACTAGCAAGTGTAACTTTAGAGTTAATGAATTCAATTATAACTTTAGTGGCTTCATTAATATTTATGTTTATTATTAACTGGGCATTAGCTATTCTTGTAATTGTATTTGTTCCTTTGATGGCAATATTTACAATGAAAATTGCTAAAATTACCAAAAAAGGATTTGTTTCTCAACAAAAACATTTAGCAGCATTAAATAGTATAGTAGAGGAAAATATCTCAGGATTAAAAGTCGTTAAACTATATTCTCAAGAAGAAGATTTAATTGAAGAATTTAGTAACAAGAATACACAACTTAGAAAAGCAGGATTCAAAGCACAAGTATATTCAGGTATTATAATGCCTGTAATTAATTTCTTAAATGATCTTATTTACTTAGTAATCGTGGCAATTGGTGGACTGTTATTAATCACAGGAAAAGTAGCAATTACAGTCGGAGATATAGCCGCAATTACATCTTATGCAAGAGCATTTATTAGACCAATCGCCAATATTGCACAATTATTTAACACATTACAACAAGGTATTGCTGGGGCAGAAAGAGTCTTCAAATTAATTGATGAAGAAGATGAGTATATTGGTGATGGAGAAGTAGAAGTAGCTAAATTTAAAGGATGCGTTAAATTTGATGATGTAACGTTTAGTTATGTTAAGGGTACTCCTGTATTGAAAAATATCAGTTTTGAAGCTGAAGTAGGTAAATCAATTGCTATTGTTGGACCTACAGGTAGTGGTAAAACAACGATTATCAATCTTCTAAATAGATTTTATGATATTGATTCAGGAACGATAGAAATAGATCATAAAAATATTCTTGAATACAAAAAAGATGATTTGAGAAAGAAAATTGGAGTTGTTTTACAAGACACACATCTATTTGGTGGCACAGTATATGACAATGTTATATATGGTGACTTATCAGCTACAAGAGAGGAAGTTATTGAAGCATCTAAAATGGCAAACTCACATGATTTTATTATGAAGTTGCCAAATGGATATGAAAGTGAAGTATATGAGGGTGGACAAAACTTTAGCCAAGGAGAGAGACAATTAATCTCTATTGCTAGAACTATATTATCTAATCCTGATATCTTGATATTAGATGAAGCAACATCAAATGTAGATACAAGAACAGAATCACATATTCAAGAAAGCATGAGATTACTAATGGAAGGTAGAACTAGTTTTGTAATAGCTCATCGCCTGCAAACAATCAGAAATGCTCACAAGATTATTGTTATTCACGATGGAGAATTGATTGAATCAGGGACTCACCTGGAACTATTAAATCATAAAGGATTCTATTATGAATTATACACCACGCAATTCCATGATATTATAAAAGATATGAAAGGCTAATTTTAGCCTTTTTTTCTTTGTATTTTTATAGAAATGAGATATAATATATATCGGAGATGATAAAATGAAAAGACGTTTTGGAGATAGAAAAGATGGATATAGACTAAGAAAAGCTGATCCATTATTCAGATTGATACCATATATTATGAAGGATAGAACAGATGCTCATGTATTTTTTGAGGATAGAATATATTTAGAA
>CAYYOU010000214.1:0-2792 GCA_964473425.1 uncultured Candidatus Izemoplasmatales bacterium
TCTAAATATAATAATAAAATTAATTTCTAAAAGATTTATCAGAGATTTAGGATAAAGGAGAATAATTATGCTAAAAAAAGTATTTGAAATTGAAAATTTAGATTTATTTTATGGAGATTTTCAAGCTCTAAAAAACATAAGAATAGATATAGAGAATAATAAAGTAACAGCGTTAATAGGACCAAGTGGTTGTGGCAAATCAACATTTTTAAGATGCCTTAATAGAATGAATGATTTGATTGATGTATGCTATATAACAGGAGATATTGAATTTGAAAAAGACAATATCTACCAGCCGGGATTTGATGTTATAAACCTTCGAACTAAGGTAGGGATGGTATTTCAAAAACCTAATCCCTTTCCAATGAGTATATATGATAATGTGGCATATGGGCCAAGGTGTCAAGGAATAAAAGATAAAAAAACTCTTGATAAAATTGTAGATGATGCATTGATGGGTGCTGCAATATATGAAGAAGTAAAAGACAGATTAAAAGATAATGCCCTAGATTTATCAGGAGGCCAGCAACAAAGGTTGTGCATTGCAAGAGCAATTGCAATGGAACCAGAAGTTATCTTAATGGACGAACCAACTAGTGCATTAGATCCTATCGCAACATTGAAAATAGAGGAATTGATTAACGAACTTAAAGAGAACTATACAATTGTTATAGTGACTCATAACATGCAACAAGCTGCTCGAATTTCGGACTATACAGCATTTTTTCTTATGGGAGAGTTGATTGAATTTGATAAAACTGATAAAATATTTACACAACCATCTCATCAAAAAACTGAAGACTATATCACAGGAAGATTTGGATAGGAGGAACAGCTATGATTCAAAATAGGAAACACTTCATAGATGAATTAGAAAATTTAAATAAGAAAGTAATAAGCATGGGGAAAGAAGTAATAGAAACATATTACAATGTCATCAAAACATGTGAAAAGAATGATTTTGATTTGGCGAACCATATTAAAGAGAATGATAAACTAATTAATGATATTGAGATTTCAATAAATGTCGATGCTTACCTATTAATAGCTAAGCAATGCCCTGTAGCTAGTGACTTAAGAATAATAATAACTGCACTAAAAATTTCAAATGATTTAGAAAGAATTGCTGATTATGCAGTAAATATTGCAAAATATATTGTTAAAACTATTCATGATAATGAAAAATACATGAAAATCATCATCAATCTTGCTAATCATTTAATAACGATGTTAGAAGGAATTATGGTCTCTTTCGAAACGGAAAATATTGAACTTGCATTAGAAATCAACGATTTAGATGAAGAATTGGATACTGAGTATGAAAATGAAGTTAAAAAGATCTTCAGAATTGGTAAGAGTACAAATGATGAAGAAACCGAAGAAGCTATGAGGGCTCTATTAGTACTCAAACAAATTGAAAGAGCAGGAGATCACGTTACTAACATAGCAGAAAATATTGTGTATTTAGTTAATGGAAAAAGAGTAGAATTAAACTGATTTTAATAATTTATAGTATAATAGATATATATAGGTGGTGTTAGAATGAATTACTCGAGATACTATTTAAAAATACTTTTTGCATATCTTTTTGTGATTATCTATGTAATAGTTGATAATAATCCAATCATAACAATTATGCTTGTCTTAGCATTGATGTCTTATCATGTTATCTCATCTTATGGGATAAAAAACGACTTGAATCAAGAAAAAGAAGATTCTGTGTCGAAGCTCCTTAATAAGTTAAATAGAACTAAAAAAGAGAATGAACTAGCATATAAGAGATTTATTTCACTTAGCACTACTCTTGGTAGTGGGGTTTTAATGGTGGATTATGAAGGTAAGATTACTTTTGCTAATAAGGATGTTACGGATTATTTTAAAGTTGACTTTAATAACAAGGATTACCAATCAATTGTTTCCTTAAAATCACTCTATAAGTTTGTAAACAGAGCTTATTTACTTGAACAAAGTCTAAGAGAACAAATTATCTTTGAAGACAAATACTATGATTTGATAAGTACTCCACTATTTGAAGATGGCTTATTTAAAGGATGTTTAATAATAGTACATGATATAACTCAACTAAAAAATGCTGAACATTTCCAGAAACAATTCACTGCAGATGTTTCACATGAGATAAAGACTCCGTTATCAGCAATTAAAGGATTTTCTGAAATCTTAGAAAGAGATAAAGATATTTCTGTTAAAGAAAGAAATGAGTTTATTTCATTAATCTTTAATCAATCTATTAGAATGGAAAATATATTAAATGATTTATTGGTTATATCAAAATTGGATCGCCTTGATTATGAATTAGATTTTAAAAATACTGATATAGAAAAATTGATAAAAGAAACGGTTTCATTACAAAGAAAGTCCCGATGGCAGACAGGATGATTAAAAAGAGTAAAAAGTGAGGATGTTTTTGCATTTGTTTTTATGAAATATTAAAATTGATTATTTTTATTATAGCTCAAATAGAAGATAATTAAAAATTATTTCTTAAAAGATTTTACTAAATATTTCCAATCGTCGATTTTTAGTTCTTTAAAAAGAATCATAATAAAGAAGTAAATTATCAACAATAGAAATGACCATAAAATAAAAATAAATCTTCCTTGGCTGAAAAACAGGCTCCCTAGAAGATATATAAACAATCCTGTTAATAAATATTTAATGATTGACCAAATATTAATAAAATGAGTAATTTTCTGGTTAGAGTAACTAAGCGCCCAAAAAATTACTCATTTACTATAACCAGAAAATTACTCATTTTATTAATAAAATGAGTA
>CAYYOU010000215.1:0-2759 GCA_964473425.1 uncultured Candidatus Izemoplasmatales bacterium
GTATTGCGATGTTAGTTCGGTTATCATTGAAATAAGATGTTAAAACAAGTCCAAATATAAATAATGATAAGATAGATGATAAAAATACTAGATACGTCATTATAATACTAGAAATGTTTAAAAGTGATGAAAATTCATCTAATGAATTTTGATAATCTAATTTGGATGTTATGTAGTCATTATCATATAAGTCATCAGTAACATATAATCCTTTGTAGTAAGAATTGTCTAATCCGTACATACTATTAATTAACTCTTTACTTACAAAAACATTATTCTCAATTAATTCATTTGAAATTCCCATAATTTCAATAGAGATTTCTTCACCACCAATTTTAAGAGTAATAATATCTCCTTTTTTAAGATTTCCTGATGCACTTAAGTATTCAGAGATGATAGCTCCTTCTGTAAGTAATAAATTATTACTCACCTCGTTGTTCATAAGAAGCTTAAGATTATTTCTAGGTTCAATACCATAAATTGTTGTATTGAACAGAAGACTAAGCTCTTCATCATTCACAAAAGTTATTGTTCCTCCAACTTTTGTGTAAGGTTGATAGTCTTCATCTATTATCTCATCTGTGAAATATTCTAGATTAATCATTTGATGATAATTATTACCAAGCTTTGTTTTATCAATAAAACTAGTAAACATGGAGTTTCCACTAAGTCCAAAGATAATCATTATGTTTATTGTCATGAATAATATGAAAGTAGTAATGATTGTTTTAAGTGGAGTGAATCTAAATACTCTTAAACTCTTCTTATTTTGATTTTTTTTCTTAAATGATACACTTCTATATATGAAGAAATAATTCATAATTAATATGAAAAGAAATGGAATGATTGTAGCGAGAGCAAAGATATCAAAATATAAAACAAAATCAGCTTTTGGGAATAGGTATCTTGCACTGTACATATCAAATAAAAGATTTGATCCTAGCAATCCAAGAAGATAACCAATAATTGTTGTTAAGCCAACAATTATAGGGAAAACGAGTAATGATTTAGTAATTTCATTGTTGGTATATCCAAGTGCATGAAGAGTATAGATATCATCTTTGTTTTTCTCAATATATCTTTTCATGAACACAATTAACAATATAGCAACAAATACTAAGAACAATGATAGGAAGATATTAGTAAAAGCATTCGCGTTATCAACTTCTGTTTTAAGAGAAGTAATACGGAAGTTGATATCACTTGGCATTAATATACTTACTATCTGCATATTTTTACCAAGCAAACTTCTATCCAAATTAAGCAAACTATCATAATCAAAATCACTAAATATTTCTGATATGTCTCCAATCACTAGATATTTAGTGAAGATAAATTGATCTAGTGAATTCATTGTATTGTCATTACATAGAACTAGTGTTTGTAACGTGCTATCAAAGCTTATAGTATTCATGCTGAAAATCGGCAAAATGAACTCAGGTGAATAGAAAAAACCTTTGATCAGATATTCTTGATTTTCAATTATAAAAGTATCGTCTATTTCTAAGTTGTTAGCAACTGCAAATTCAGGATATATTGCTATTTCAAAATCTTCTATTGGGAGTCTTCCTTCAACAAGATAAGGAATGTCAATCACTTCAGATAGCGACATGAACTTATAAATAAATTCATCATCTATCACATTTGCCATTCTTTTTTTCTCTACAATAAAATCATTCGTTTCACTGAATTTATCGACTAGATTATCAATGATTTCTTCATATAATTCAGGTCTTTCATCTATCTTTTCATTGATTAATACATTAAGATTATTTATGCCTATATTATTTTCAGGATTAGCAAGCGCTAACGCGCATTCTAATTCTAAATCTAATTCTGTACAAAGATTATATGTTGCTGTTCCACCGAGGTAATTGACATCAACTTTTCCCATAGAAAAATAGAAGTCTTCTAGGTTCTGCTCAATTAGATAATCATCATAATTGTCTTCTAATCTCATTACACTACTTTTAACAGCAGTGAATGTAAAAGATATTATAATTACTAGTAAGCTAAGACTTATGAAATTGAATTTATTTAGTTTTATTTTTCGTAGTTGGTCCTTATAGAGTAGTTTCATAGTATCGCCTCTATAATCATTATAACTTATTGCTAAAAAAAACAATTTTTTTTTTGCTATTTTCATATAAAATTCATAAGTTTGTACTATAATGGAGATGTAAGTAGTAAATATATTAAGAAAGAGGTGCTTTATGAAAAAAATATTAAGCTTATTGTTAGTTGCGCTTTTCGTCATAGGACTCGCAGCTTGTAGTGGTACAGATGTTATACCACAAGATATAATTGATTGTGTCTTAAACCCAGAAGGCGAAGGATGCGGAGAACTTATTCCGGGAGACGATAGAACTGCTGGAGAAATCGCAGCAGATTTAATTGAAAACAACTGGAATGGAGATTTAACTTTCCTAAGTATTATGATGGAAAATATGGATTTTGAAGATTCAATGGAATTTTCTGCAGAAATCAACTTAGAAGTTGAAGCTATGGAAGATGGAGTATTAGTTACCCACGCTCTTAACGGAATACTTATTGATAAATATCAATATTTAGAAACAGGAACATTGATGCATAGACTAATCACTGTTAACACTGATGGAGAAACGATGTACTCAGAAGTTATTTATCAAGAAGTTGATTCTGGAGTAATTGTTTATCTTAATGTAGCAGATATAAAAGCAAAACTTGCTCTAGACACTCCAGAAGTACTGGATGCTTTAGATACAGTGGGTATGACTGAA
>CAYYOU010000216.1:0-2744 GCA_964473425.1 uncultured Candidatus Izemoplasmatales bacterium
TAGTGACGATTTAATTTGATTTTCGAAGAGAGGCAAAAATCAAACAACAGAAGTACACTTTTAGTTTTCCACATTGTCCACACACATAGCCAAAAGTCAATATGTAGAGCTATATGTATTAGTTAACATAATATATATTATAGGAAGTAAATACAAATGAAGAAAAACGGCTCTTTCTTCTCTCTAAAGCATTTAAAAGCCTCTCTTTATTCTTTTTTTATCCCTCTTCCAACTATATATACTCTAGTTAACATATTCATATTTTCTGAATGAGTATATTAAATTGCTCTCCTTCTTTGATTTTGATAATGGTGTAATTCTTTACTTTATTTTCTCTTGTATTGTGTCTTTATTCGAGATGAGTATGAATATTACCCTATATGTGGCAATTCGATTAGAGGGCAAATTTTGCATAAAAAAAGGGATGCTGTCTGCATCCTTTATTGTTATTTTTTAAGGTCTAAAAATCCCACATCATTTAGTCCCATTTTTAGGTAGTCTTCTTCTGCTTGTTTAACAGTGTGGTTATATAGTAATTCTGGTTGGTGTGCATCACTTCCTAAAATTGTTCTACATCCATATTCTTTTACTATTTCCCAAAATTCTTTTCTTGGGTAATTTGGTTCAAATCCATTTTCTGTATTTTTACCACCTCTTCTATACCCGTTCGCATTATATTCGAGGATGATATTGTGTTTTTTTGCTAATGTGCATATTCGTCTTGCTACATCTTCTGCATATTTATCAAATTCTTTATAGCTATTCAAGTATAGATCAGGATGAGCCATGATATCAAAGTGTCCAGACTTGATTGCATCTTCTAAATACGTAGCATACTGATCAATTTGATTAGTAGTTCTTAAATCAAACCCACTTTTTAGGTCATTCATTGTCTTTGCCATCGATATATAGTGCTGTCCATGAATCAGGTAGTCAACATTTTCTTTAATAAAGTCATAATATTCTTCGTGATCATAGAAATACTCGATTTCTAGACCTTTTAGGATCTTTATTTGTCCCTTATATTTCTTTTGAGCATTCTCAACATCCTCTAAATATACTGGTAAATCACTTGGATTCATTCTAACACCATAATCGTGTACTCTAACATTTGGTGCGTGATCACTCATTCCAAGCTCTTGAAAGCCTTTTTCAAGTGCTTCCTTAACATAATCTTCAGTATTGCCTTCTGCATGTCCACATAAATAGTGATGTGTATGATAGTTTGCTTTCATATTAGTTTATTCGGTAGTGACAACCGATACTTTCCTTTCTATTTAATGCAGATTCTATGATTACAGCTGCCGTTTGTACCATGTTTAGGGCTTCATAGTAGTGTTTTGAGTTATTAGGATACTTATTAAGATTTTTTTCAATATCTCCAACTTGTTTTTTAGCAAACAAAAGACCATCTTTAGTCCTTACAATGCCTACGTATTCGTCCATAATCATACCCAATTTACGTTTTATGGGCTTATAGTTGTATTTATGATGACTAAATTGTTTAAGATTATTCTTAAATTCGGCTATTTGTGGCGATGTTGAATTGATTTTGTCTGCTATTCTCTGACCAAAAACAATACACTCAAGTAATGAGTTAGAAGCAAGTCTATTAGCCCCGTGAACACCATTAGATGCACATTCACCATTAGCATATAGGTTTTTCATACTTGTTAAGCCAAATATGTCAACTTTTATTCCTCCAACATTGAAGTGTTGTACAGGAGAAACGGGAATTAAATCAATTCCAAGGGTTATATTTTCGTTCAATAAATGATTATATATTGTTGGAAAACGCTTTTTAAGAAATTCTTTGTCTAAATGTCTTGTATCAAGATAGACATGATCTGTCCAAGTATCATACATTTCACGGTATATTGCTTGTGACACTTTATCTCTAGGGGCTAATTCAAGTAAAGGACTATATTTTCCCATAAATCTCTCACCTTCAGAATTAATTAAGTAGGCACCTTCACCTCTTACTGCTTCAGAAATAAGGAATTTTATTCGTCTTTTTGTGAATTCATTATGAAAAGCAGTTGGATGAAATTGAATAAATTCAAGATTTTCAGTAACTACTTTAGCTCTTAATGCCATTCCTATGCCATCTGAGGTAGCAATATCGGAATTTGTTGTACTCCCATATATATTTCCTATTCCACCTGTCGCTAAAATAGTATTTTTAGCTATAAAACGGATAGTATTGTTAGATTTATCTAAACAAGTAACACCTAAACATTCATTTTCTTGATGAAGTAACTCCAAAGCCATCATATTTTCATGAATATGAATGTTTTCTCTTTTAAAACATTCAATTTTTAAAGCATTCATGATATCTCTACCTGTTGAATCCCCACCACTATGTAATATTCTTCTTGAACTATGTCCTCCTTCTTTTGTTAAGAGGATATCTCCGTTTTCATCTCGGTCAAAATCGACATTAAAAGACATAAGCTTTTTAATATTTTGACCAGCTTCAGATACTAAAACTGTAACTGCATCAAGATTATTTAAATAACTTCCTGCTTTCATAGTATCTTCGATGTGAAGATCAATATTTTCTTGGATAAACTCCTGCTCTGCGGCTATTCCACCTTGAGCTAGATTACTATTTGCTATTAAAAGGGATTCTTTTACGACAATATCGATTCTTTTTGAAGAATCGATATTTAACGCTGTATATATTCCAGCAAGTCCTGCACCAACAATAACTACATCTGTTTGAATGGTTTTCATATTATCAC
>CAYYOU010000217.1:0-2719 GCA_964473425.1 uncultured Candidatus Izemoplasmatales bacterium
AATTCTAATTATAACAAAAAAAGTGTAATTCTTTAACGAAAATTATAAAAAAAAAGACACATCGCTGTATCTCTCTATAAATAACTCGCAATTCTGTCTTTGGTTGGTAGTCCAATGATAATACATAATAATATTGAAATAGCCATATATGGTAAATTATAGAAAATAAAAGAGTAAATAAATGCTCCTTCACTACCAGCATACTGTCCAAAGAATATCATGCCACTAAAACCATGAAATAAATATCTGGCAAATCCACCTAGTAAGATTCCTTTTACAAACGCAGAATTCTTTTTAAATGCGACATCTTTATAATATCCTGCCAGACCTAAAGCAGCATATGCAAAGATGTAATCAAAGAAAATTGATCCCCAGTGGATTACAAATCCGCCTAGTGCAAAGTTAATAACTCCAAAGATAAACCCTGCGATAAGGCCATCTTTAATACCATATTTAAAGGCAATAAGGAATATTGGCAACATTCCAAGACTTGCTGATCCTCCAAATGGCATATGTAAAAATGGTATAAAAGTTGAGATCGCTTCTAATACTGCTGCAATAGCAATTAAAACTGCTATTTCAGTAATTCTTCTAGTTTCTTTCATATTTCCTCCTCAGAAAAATAAAAAATACCTTTGGAATTACCAAAGATAAAAGATTTATGTATATATCCTATCTTGGCATTATCCAATAAGTTCGGTCGACATTGCTATGTCCTCTCAGCTTGATTCAGCTCCCGTAATTTCATTTATAATTAATTATATCATAAACTTGAGATATATCAATCAAAAAAGACTGTCAATAAGAAATACCTCCAGAGTTTTGATATTATAAGTTCTATTGTATCGTGACTGCTTTGAAGATATTACGATCGTGTGTCTTTTTTGAATTTTAGTTTTTTAATCAAGCTATACTAAATACTTGCAATAGCTAATAGTATTACATTTAAAATGGCTAATAATAAACCCAAAACTGATAATAATAGTCCTAATATTGATTTCCATATTTTTATATCTTTTTCGTGATCTCTTGTATAGTATAAAAATATTCTAACTAAGTAGACAAAGAATATTATGAAATAATATGCTAGTAACAACATAACAACAAGAGTTATCCATTGTGGGACATCACCGTGAAACAGGTAAATAATTCCAAAAATAAGAGCATTAACAGTAATTGAACCTAGTATTATGAAATGAAGTAATTTCTCAAATTTTGTAAAAGTACTTTTTAATTTTTTCATATATCACCTCTACCTTATTTTATAAATGGTATGTCGAAAAAAAAGAATATGCAAAAAAATGACCAATTTAAGTAAATAAATATGGTCATTTTTACAATTGTGAGCTTATTCAGTAATAATTTCAAAGATTATAGGGTTTTTATTAACTTTTTCTGTTGTAATTACAAAAGCATTGAAAACTTCATCTATGATACTTGAAATCTCTTCTTTATTATTGTAAAGAAGTGCTAAAGTTTCACCTTTTACTACTTTATCTCCAACTTTTTTCTTTAAGACTATTCCAACATCAGGATCAATAGGATCATCTTTAGTTTCACGACCTGCTCCAAGTTTCATTGCAGCAATCCCAATAGATAGTGCGTGTATTTTTTTAACAAATCCTGATTCTTTGGATTTTACTTCAATGATCTCTTTCACATTAATAAATGTGTCCAAGTTTTCAATAAAGCCACCTTGTGCACTTATTAATTCCATCTGTTTATCATATGCTTCATTATTATTTAGTTTTTCAATAACTAATTTCTTTGCTTCTTCTAACGTCTTTGTGATTCCTCCACTATATACCATATAACTTCCTATTTCTATACAAAGGTTAGTTAAATCTTCTGGACCTTTTCCTTGCAATGTTTCAATTGCTTCTTTAACTTCTAATCTATTTCCAACAGTATAACCAAGTGGTTGAGACATATCGGTAATAAAAGCTACAACTTTTTTACCGAATGATTTACCAATATTGACCATAATGTGAGATAGTTCTCTAGCATCTTCAATCGTCTTCATAAAGGCACCTTCACCTATTTTTACATCTAATACTATTACATCACTACCACTAGCAAGTTTCTTACTCATGATACTTGATGCAATTAAAGGTATACTTGGAACTGTTCCAGTTACATCTCTTAAGGCATATAGTAATTTATCAGCTGGAGTAATTTTTGCAGTTTGCCCGGCTACTGCAATTCCGATTTTGTTAACTTGAGCAATGAAATCTTTTATTTCAATATTAATTGATAAACCTTCAATACTTTCAAGTTTATCAAGTGTTCCACCAGTATGACCAAGTCCTCTTCCGCTTAACTTTGCGACTTTTGCACCAGCTGCAGCTACTAAAGGTCCTAAAACCAAAGTAGTTTTATCACCAACACCACCTGTAGAATGTTTATCAACTTTTATTCCATCAATCACACTTAAATCAATAGTTTCACCGCTATTAAGCATCGCTTCAGTCAAAGCACTACTTTCTTCGTTTGTCATTCCTCTAAAATATATTGCCATTAATAAACTACTCATTTGATAGTCAGGAATACTTTTATTAACGTAATTTTCAATAATATAGATTATTTCTTCTTTTGATAATGAATTTCCGTCTCTTTTCTTTTCGATAAGGTCTACCATTCTCATATTATCAACTCCTTGGGGTATATTATATCACAAATTAACTACATAAAAAATAAAACAATTTCAATATTAATTTAT
>CAYYOU010000218.1:0-2691 GCA_964473425.1 uncultured Candidatus Izemoplasmatales bacterium
TAGAGCCCATTTAAACATCTCAATTTCCCAACCTTGTGGATAATGGTTTCCAAGCATTGCTACTTCAACATTCATATCACTATATCTTGTTTTTAATTCCTGATTCAAGATTTGAGAAAGAGGTGTTTTCTTTGATTTAATTGCGATTAACCCTTTTTTAGCACCAAGTGCTTGCATAATATACTTTAATCCTTCAAGAATTTGTCCAGGATTTTGTAAAATCATACGGTAATCACTACTTAAATAAGGTTCACACTCAACTGCATTGACAACAACAGTATCTATTTTTTCTTTCGTTCCAAGTTTAATATACGTTGGGAATCCACTTCCTCCAAGACCCACTAAACCTTTGTCTTTAACAATCTCAACCATTTCTGCTTGTGTCAATTTTTTAATTAACGCATCTGGTCTATCTACTACACTTTCATGAAATGTATCATGAAAGTCATTTGTTATTTGAATAACATCAACTTTTCTGCCTGTACGATGGAATTTTCTACTTGCTTTACCTACTACTCCACTAACTGTAGAATGAACAGGTTGTTCAAAGAAACCACCATGACGCATCGCAATTACTTCACCAAGTTTTACTTTGTCTCCTTCTTTTACAAACAAATCATATGTTTTACAACGATTGTTTTGAAGATGAATGAAAACTTCTATTGGTGTTGTGAATTGTAATGTTGGCAAGGTTTTATCAAGTGCTTTATAATCTCTAACTTGTCTTGATCTCTTAATCATGTAATCACGTCCTCTTAATCTTTTAAAGAATCCTTAAATATTCTCGATTATAGCTAGTACTTCCCTTTTTATATACTCGTTTTTCTTCTTTGATAATTTACGACTAATATCTTTTACTGCAATATATATTTTTAATTTAGGTTCAGTCCCCGATGGTCTAAGTACAAACCAAGATCCATCGCTTAAAGTAAATTTAAGTACATTTGATTTACCCAAATCAATATCTTCTTCAATGTTGTTTTCATATTTTATGCTTTTTTGAAAATCTTCTATCTTAACAACTTTATTTCCGATAATTGTTTTAGGAGAATTATTTCTGAAGTAATCCATAATTTCTTTTATTCTGTTTTCTCCAGCTACTCCTTCTAGAGCTATGCTTGCTTGATCTTCAAAATAATAACCATATTCTTCATATAAGAATAACAAGTAATCATAAAGTGTACGTCCACCAAGTTTTCCAATGTTAGCAATTTCGCTAATTAGAAGTAATGCTTGAATACTATCTTTATCTCTAACAAAGTCTTTAATGACGTATCCATAGCTTTCTTCATATCCAAACATGAATTCATACTCTGTATCTTCTATTAATTTTGCTTGTTCACCAATAAACTTAAACCCAGTTAATGTGCTTTTTACTTCCATTCCAAAACTTCTAGCAATTACTGAACCAAGTTCACTTGTTACTATTGTGTTATAAACCATTCCTTTTTCAGGAAGTGTTCCTTGTTCTTTTCTTGTTCTTAGAATGTAATCAACAAATATTGCTCCAGTTTGATTACCAGTTAATAAGATATATTCACCATTATGCAAACAAGCAACACCAAGTCTATCAGCGTCAGGATCAGTTGCAATTAAGATGTCTGCATTATTTTCTTTTCCATATTTTATAGCATATTCAAATGCTTCTTTATTTTCAGGGTTAGGAGACTTTACCGTGCCAAAGAAAGGATCGGGTATCATCTGTTCTTTAACAGGAATTACCTTATATCCATTATTTCTTAAAGCTTTCACTCCGATATCTGCACTTGTTCCATGAAGTGGAGTAAAGACTATTTTAACTTCTTTTTCTAAATCATCTCTTAGTTGAACAGTGTCAACTTGTTTTAAGTATTCTTCATCTATTTCTTTGCCTATTATTTCAATTAAGCCTTTTTTAACGGCATCATTATATTCAACAAAGTCTATTGTAAACATGTCTTCTACAGAGTTAACATATTTAATCACTTCATCAGCAAGTCTAGGGACTAATTGACATCCGTTTTCATCATATAATTTATAACCGTTGTACTTAGGAGGGTTATGAGATGCTGTAACAACGATACCCCCTATTGCATTTAAATGACGAACTGCAAAGGATAACTCTGGAGTTGGTCTTAAACTTTCAAAAAGATATGCTTTAATACCAAAACTTGCTAAAACAGAAGCACTCTCTTTGGCAAATTCAACACTCTTATTTCTATTATCATGAGCAATTACTACGCCTCGTGATAATTCACCCATAAAATGCTGTGATAAGAATTTTCCAAATCCATAATTAGCTTTTCTGATCGTGTAAGTATTGATTCTATTTGTCCCAGCACCAATAACTCCACGCATACCACCAGTTCCAAATTCTAAATTACGATAAAATGCATCTTCTTTTTCAGATTCATTCATGTTTTGTAATTCATGAAGAAACTCACTATCCAAGTTCTTAAAATCTAACCATTTTTGATATTCTAGTTCATACATTAATCAACAACTCCTTTAGCTAAAAAATCCAATCCTATTATAATATAAAAAGACTATTATTACAACGCATAATAGTCTTTTATAGTTAGCAAAACCAATTAATTCAAATAAGTTCAATTGATTAAGTAACTATAATTTATCATTTAAAATTGCAACAGAGTCAATCGAAATCACTTCTAAATATTTATAACACGAATTACTAGTGTAGTATGATATAAT
>CAYYOU010000219.1:0-2679 GCA_964473425.1 uncultured Candidatus Izemoplasmatales bacterium
TTTTGGGCTATTGGTGGAGTATTGAGTGTAGTATTTCCTGATATCTTATATGGACCAGATAGATTTAGATATTATGATTTTCTATTTTTACATATGATATTCTTCTTTATGTATATGATGTTTGTCCATAACTATGTACCAACACTTAAGTCATTTAAAAAAAGTTTCTTATTGTTACTAGCAATTGTATTATTCTTTATTGTTCCAGTTAATCTAATCTTCGATACTAATTATATGTATTTAAACTGGCCAGGAGATACTCCTTTCAGTTTATTTGAATCATTTAGTTACCCATTATATTTAACATTCTGTATTCTGCTTTCAATGGTAGGAATGGCTGTTTGGTATTCGCCAGTAGCATTATATAACTATCTTAAGAAGAAAAATGAACAGTAAATTAAAAAGTGTTTTATCTAAAATAGGTAAAACACTTAATAAGAATAATATATTATGGGTAGTAGGAGGATCAATAATCCTAAATCATTATGGTATTGTTAAGGAAGTAAATGATATTGATATAATTATTGATGAAAAAGACTTCGATAAAGTAGTTTTATTGTTAAAACAATTTGGAAATGAAAAAAGTATTGGTGATAAATTAAATTATCATACTAAAAAGTATGTGAAGATGAATATAGAGGGAGTAAGTGTTGACTTAATGGCTGGGTTTATTATTGAGCATGAAAATGGTCTTTATAACTATGTTCTTGACCAAACTGCGATTACTTCATCGATGAAAATAGACAAAAATATAATACCATTAGGGGCTATTGAAGACTGGTATGTAATCTACCAAGTAATTGGTGGCAGAGAAAAGAAAGTAAAACTATTAGAGAATTACTTAAATAGCATCAAACGTATAAACAGTATATTATTAACAAGATCTTTAAAACAACAATTACCAATTAATGTTGTAAATAATATCAATAATTTACTATAAATTGAGCATACGAGGAGTTAAATAATGAATTACATTATTGTTATTATTGTTTTTTATTTGATTGGTCAAATACACCCATCAATCATTATCGCAAGAAGTGTAAATAAAATAGATATTAGAGATGTAAATAGTAAAAATGCAGGAACTTCAAACATAGCTATTACCATGGGTTTGAAATATGGGGTAGTAGTTGGAGTCCTTGATATATTAAAAGGATTGATCCCAGTCTTGATGTTAAGATTTATCTTTCCAAATAATGAGATAATTTGGTTTGTAGGTGGAGTAAGTGTTGTTGTTGGACATGTTTATCCATTTTTATTAGGATTTAGAGGAGGAAAAGGAACTGCTACTTTTGGTGGCATGTGTCTAGCAATATTTCCAATACCTAGCCTGATACTAGCTATTGTATTTACTGTTGTACTAATAGTTTCTGACTATATGTCACTTGCTACAATGCTTGTAATTATAATTATCCCCATTGGGATGCATTTCTTTGATTATATTATTGTCTCAGTTGCTTTAGTATCACTATACTCATTACTATCATTTTATTTACATTTTCCTAATTTAGTTAGGATAGTTAAAGGGAAAGAGTTAGGACTTAAAGAAGGGTTAAAGAGTAGATAAGTTATTGAAATAGGTATAAAAAATTTATAACGGGAACTATGGAGGGCTACAAATGCTTAAAAAAACACTATTGATAGTTAAAGTATTATTACCATTTATATTGAATGTATTATTATTCTTCATGATTTATAATTCACAACTTGGAACAGAGTATGCATTAACAAATACACTTTTTTATCAGACAATTGCTAATATATCATTTGGAATAGTGATTATGTACTTTTCTTCAAGAAATACTTCAGTCGCTAATCAAGGTATTTATCAATCAGTCATGAGAGCTAATTTAGTTGTTAAAGACCAACAATCGAAACATAATAATCGGACTACCGGGTCTATAGAATCAAATCGATTCAGATTTATATACATTATTATTGGTGTTTTGTTTTTCATTGCTACTATAATCTCAAACTATATATAATTTAAAAGAGAACAAAACTGTTCTCTTTTTTAGTTTCATTCATGATTATACCTCTAGTAAGAAACTTATAATCTTATCTGTTTGTTTTTTTATGTCTGATATCTCAATATATCTTAAACCATATTCATTGCACTCTTTAAAGATTCTTTGGCTCTCTCTTATTAGATATGAAACAATTTCTTCTAAAGTCTCATTCTGATGATGGAAAATCCAAGGATTATTTAATGTGTCTTTGTGCATTAGTAATTCTTCAACTTTTTTATTTTGTGAAATATCTTTAAAGCCAAGATATATTATCTTTATATCGTGCTGGAACTCATCAATTAATCTTTTGCTGAAATCAGTATTAAAATGAACGCCCTCTATTAAATAAGTTTCATTATTCTCAATCATAGTTTTTATCAAAGCATAGATATATGGTTCTAATTGGTTTGAGACAGTAGAATCACTTCCATAAATATCAATATTCAAATCTTTATTCCCCCTTGATAACATCAACATGATGTTATCAGTAGATAAAACAGATATTTTTAATCTTTTTTTAATTTCATTCGCAAGTAGTGTTTTTCCTGATTTAGCTATGCCAGTTAATATATAAATCATATTTTTACCTCTTTTCTAAAATATTTTTTACATATATTTTAAGTATATCACATGTAAGTATATGTAGTAGATTATAATTGCTAAAAAAAAC
>CAYYOU010000220.1:0-2644 GCA_964473425.1 uncultured Candidatus Izemoplasmatales bacterium
GTATAATTATTAAATATATTTTCATAACCGTTTAGATCAATATCTAAATTAATTAGTATTTTATGTGTTGTGAAATTTGAAATTACTAAGAATATTGCTTTTTTTGTTTCATTTGTATATATAAATGAACTATCGCTTTCAATATCTATAAACTCTAACAGTCCATCACATAGATTTTCTTCTTTTCTAAGCTTAAATAATGATTTGTATGTACTGTATATAGAATCTTCATCTTTGATTTGTTTTTCTAAGTTTATGACATTATAGTTTCTATTAACATTCATCCATGGAGTTGTAGAACTAAATCCAGCATTTTTACTTGAATCCCATTGAAATGGACTTCTTGCATTGTCTCTTGATCTATCTCTTAAAGCTTGCATTGCAACTTCATGAGTTGCTCCAAAGCTTAAGAAATTATCATATTCAGTATATACTTCAACATCTCTAAAATCTGTTAGGTTTTCATAGTCAACATTGGTCATTCCTATTTCTTCTCCTTGATACACAATAGGAGTTCCAGGCATCATATATAAACAATAAGCAAGCATTTTTCCTGATTCAGTTTGATACACTGTATCATCACCATAATGACTTAATATTCTAGGGTGATCATGATTATGCCAATAAATTAAATTCCATCCTTCACCATTCAACATTTTAAACCATTTATCAAAGCTGCTTTTAATGCTTTTTACATCAATTTTACCCTTTGACCACTTTCCTGGTGTTATGTGATTTGAGTCATCACAGTCAGCCCAGCAATGTCCAAAGTGGATTAGCATATCAAATTCATTATTATCATATCCACAATATTTAATTGCTTCTTCTTTTGTAGCTCCTCCGGCTTCTCCCATGGCCATAATATCATTTGGTCCAAAGATTTCAACTCCGAACTCTTCTAAATATTCATGATGTTTTGGCAGACTCGAGAAGTATTCATACCCTGGATGTCCATCTGGAAAATCCCAATTTTTCTCTAAATGATTAGAAGCATCTACTCTAAATCCATCTACTCCTTTATCGACCCACCACTTAGCTACTGCCTTTAAGTCTTTTTTCATGTTTTCGTTACGCCAATTTAAATCAGGCATTTTTTTGCTAAAAATGTGTAAATAATACTCATCAGTCTTTTCATTATATTCCCAAACAGGACCACCAAACCATGATCTCCAATTTGTGGGCATTTTTTTATTTCCTTCATTATCATACTTTGGTTTTTGCCAGATATAGTAATCATGGTATTTTTCGTGATTTGGGTGTGATGGATCAAGTGCTGCTACAAACCATTCATGTTCATCTGATGTATGATTTAAAACTAAATCAAAAACAACCTTCATATCCCTTGCATGTGCTTTTTCAATAAAATCCACTACATTATCAATATTTCCATAATCATTACTTACTTTATAGTAATCGGAAACATCATATCCATTATCATCCATCGGAGATTGATAATGTGGTGAAACCCATATTGCATTAACACCAAGGGCATTTAAGTAATCTAATTTACTAATTAGTCCATTAAAATCACCAATTCCATCATTATTCGAGTCTTTAAAACTCCTTAAATAAATTTGGTAAATTATTGCATCTTGCCACCATTTTCTATCCATGATACATTCTCCTTTAAGAAGATAAAATAATATATGATTTTTCATAAACTTCTACAATTTAATTATACTATAAATCTCGATTTTAATCTTTATATATCTCAAAACTGAAACCGCTACCATAATAGTTATTACTTGATTATGTGGTATAATTAAGTATAAATTTTTAGATGGAGGAAATTATGAGAAGTATTAGAATTTTATTACTATTATTAGTAAGTGCAATTATAGGATACACAAGCATAAATACAAGTGTACATGCAGCAGTTCCAACAAAGCTTGTTGTACATTATCATCGTTTTGACAATACTTATACTGGGTGGGGACTATGGCTTTGGCCATTTGAACCAGATAATGGCGAAGGAGATACTTATTCATTCAATGGGGATGACTTATTTGGTAAATATTATGAAATTGATTTAATAGGTTCTCCTTTTGATGGTTCAACATCAATTGGTGTCATTGTTAAAACAAGTGCATGGGATAAAGATGTCTCTATAGACCGATATATAGATATGACAAATCCTGACTTGACTGGTACAGTTCATGCTTATTTAGTGAGTGGAGATTCAACAATATATTATGATGACAATGCAGTTGATGTTTCTAACAGAGCTTCTTCTGTTGAATTTTCATCGACAACTTCAGTGGAGTTTACTGCAAGTAAAGCATTCACTGAAGATAAAGTTGCATTATTTGCTGATGACATAGAAGTTGCTTTTGAAAATTTCTCTATGCTCGGTTTAACAGGTACTTTTGATATTGTTGGTGGAGCAGATTTAGGTAAAACATACAAATTAGTAATCGACTTTGAAGATATTGGTTACGAACCAAAAGAATACTCTGTAGGATTTGGCGGGTTATATTCAAGTGATGACTTCAATGCTATTTATGCATATGATGGTGAACTTGGAGCGATATATTCAGAAGACTCTACAACATTTAAATTATGGGCACCAATCAGTGAGAGTATTTCTCTTAACTTATATGAATATGGGCACAGAGCTAGTGAAACTGATTATTCTGGTCAAGCA
>CAYYOU010000221.1:0-2642 GCA_964473425.1 uncultured Candidatus Izemoplasmatales bacterium
AAGAACTAGGGGGGGAACTGCAAACTGTAGTATCACTATAAGTGAAACTAGTGTTAACAGTCCTGTTATTTCTACTCCAGATTCAATCATTATCATGAATTTACCATCACTTGATAAATTCCAACCGAAATTAAAAAAAGGCGGACATTTATTCTTAAATACAAGTCTTGTTAAAGATGTAGTATTAAGAGAAGATGTAAATGTTCATGAAGTAGCTGCAAACGATATAGCATTCAAATTAGGGAATTTAAAAGTTGCAAATATGGTTATGCTTGGAGCATATCTAGAAGTGACTAAATTATTTGAAACAGAAGAAGTATTAAGTGTATTAAAAAAGAAATTTACTGGTTCAAAAGCAGGTCTTATTGAAGTAAACAGACTAGCTTTAGAAGAAGGAAGAAAAGCTGTATTATAAGGGGATGAATCTATGTTCCGTAACTTCAGTCAAGTTGTTGACGATGCTAGGAAATTAGAGACTAAAGATTTGATAGTTGTTTGTCCAGAAGACAGAGCTATTTTAATTGCTACAAATGATGCTTTCCAAATAGGTCTTATTAGACCTGTTTTGGTTGGGAATAAGAAAAAAATACTTAATTTACTTATGGAGCTTGGAATAAGAAAAGATGGTTTTGAAATCTATAATGCCATTGAAAAAAAAGATGCTGCATTACTTGGTGTAAAATTGGTATCAGCATTTGAAAATGCGATCCTTGTTAAAGGGATGCTTCAATCAAGTATTTTACTTGATGAAGTATCGAATAAAGAACATGGCTTAACAACAAATAATTTACTATCTCATATTGTGGTATTAGATATTCCAACTTATCACAAACTTCTTTTTGTTACAGATTCAGCAATAAATGTATTGCCAACAGAAGATGAAAAGATAGAAATTATCAATAATACTTTTAAGTTTGTTAAAAGTTTAGGAAACTATAAACCTAAATTTGCATTGATTTCATCTATTGAAGTTGTTGATAAAAATATTCCATCAACAGTAGAGGCTGCAAATATTGTTAAAAGATTAAAAGATCAAGACGATTATTATATTGGCGGACCGTTCTCAATAGATGTAGCGATCAATCATGAATCTGCGAAAACTAAAGGAGTTAATCATGTTGTCGCAGGAGATGCTGACGTTTTGATATTCCCTAACATTGAATCAGGGAATACATTTTATAAATCAACGACATTCCTGGCTAACTCAATTCCAGCTGGCCTTGTACTTGGAGCATCTAATCCAATTGTTTTAACTAGTAGATCTGACTCATATAAGTCAAAACTATATTCAATAGCTTTAGCTGTAGTAAGTACTGATTTACAATGAAAATACTAGTTGTAAATCCTGGATCTACGTCTACAAAAACAGCGATATTTGAAGACTTAGAGTTGTTAAAAGAAACAACTATAAGACACAATTCAAAAGTACTAAGTAGGTATGATGATTTAGTTGATCAGATTGAAATGAGAAAACAAGGTGTTTTAGATTTTCTTAAGACAAACAATTTTAAATTAGACGAAATAGATGGGTTCATTGGTCGAGGTGGACTGATGAAACCAGTGAAAAGTGGTATCTATAAAGTTAATGAGAAAATGAAAACCGATTTAAGCACAAATGAATATGGTGAACACGCAAGTAATTTGGGAGGGCTTATCATTTCTGAACTTGCGGAAAGTGTTCATAAATTTGGATATATTGCCGATCCTGTCGTAGTTGACGAGATGAGTAGTGTTGCAAAAATATCTGGACTTAATGGCATAAGCAGAAGGCCATTATGGCATGCCTTAAATCAAAAAGCTGTAGCTAAGAAATATGCTGAAAAAAACGGAAATAATTATGAAGACTTAAATCTTATTGTTGCACATTTAGGTGGGGGAATTAGTGTTGGACTGCATAAACTAGGAAGAGTAACTGATGTTAACAATGCATTAGATGGTGATGGACCATTTAGTCCTGAAAGGACTGGGGGACTTCCAGTAGCATCTGTTTACGAACTTGCATTCTCAGGTCAATATACTGAAGAGCAATTGAGAAAACTAAATCATGGTTTTGGAGGACTTGTCTCATACTTGAATACAAATGACGCTGAAGAAGTAGCAGAGATGATAAGTGAAGGACATGTATTCGCAAAAAATGTATTGAAAGCAATGGTATATCAAATAGCTAAAGAAATAGGGGCATTATACGCAGTAACTAGAAATAACTTGGATGCGATAATTATTACGGGTGGGCTTGCTTATAATCAAGCAGTCTTACAGCCTTTATTAGAATACATTGATCACCTTGGTGAAGTCGTAGTTTATCCTGGTGAAGATGAGTTAGAAGCATTAGCTTTTAACATGTTTCAATTATTAACGAATCAAATAAAATTAGGAAAATACGAATAAAAAAAGGCAAATTAATTTGCCTTTTTTGTGCTATTTATTCTTTCTAGGATCGTTTGCTATCCAAATGATAAGACCAATAATTAAAACTATGACACCTAACACAACAAAAATAATCATACTAATCGTCATCACTCCCCTTTAGTAATTGTATTCTTATCAATAATATCATATCATAAAATTGACTAATGTGATATTATTATGGTAGTGTCAAAAGTTTAATGGAAAGATGAATTAAAAGGCATAAACCGAGTTAA
>CAYYOU010000222.1:0-2633 GCA_964473425.1 uncultured Candidatus Izemoplasmatales bacterium
ATTTTCCGTAAGCCTCAACCCATACTGTTTCACCATTAAAAGTTTGTGCGGGAGTCCTTCCAGCAAAATAATCTGTTTCATTTTTTCTCATTTTCTCAAACGATTCTTCTTCTGTCTTTATACACTCATCATAAAACGGAGAAGAAACTCTAGCTTTTTCTCTTACTTTTTGGAAGTCTGTAGTACCATACAACTTATTTTTAGAAATGTCTATTCCAAGTATTTTTGGTCCAGCATCTGTTTGATAAAAATGATGATGATGTTTATCATAATCTTTCCACCAAGTACTACCAACAAACAACTCTTTAGAAGAATCTAGTACATTCCCTAGTAGTGCTAGTTCTTTTTCTGTTTCTTTAAGTTTCTCAATATTTATAATATATATTCTAACATTTTCATTATCTGCTTTTTCAAGTTTAAATGTAAAATGAAGCTGTTTAGAATCAAGATTTCTAACATAATCATATTCAGTACTATCTTCTATTTTATTTGTAATACATTGATTTAGCACTCTTGTAAAGTTACTAGTAAATAAAGTAGAATCAATTGAATAACATTGCTCAGCAAGTACATATTTAAAAGACAATAAAAGAACTGATGTAAAGTCAAAACTAATTTGCTTGTTTATGACATCGATATCACAGATGCCCATTGCATCTTCAATTGAGTTTATTTTTGTATTGAAGAACATTTTTGCATCTTTTTCTGTAATAATTCTTTTTGTTTTCATAGTGTACCTCCTTAAAAATTATGTAGTTTATATTATAGCATATATATTATTAATATAGTATTGTGTATTTTAGTCAAAAGGAACATCAAAAATGATGTCCCTTAATAAAAAGTAATTTTCTGTTTATTTACTTTATAAAGTGTTTGTTAAAGTTTATTATACTTATCTGCTTTTCCATAAGACTTACTAATTGGATATTTCAAACCATTCTTGTCTATTTTATTATTCATAATAGTTTCAATATCAAAGCCATAATGTTCGCTAAGAAGCAAACAATAAGCCATAACATCAGCCAATTCTTCTTTAACATTATTAATGTTAAAGTACGTATCCCCATACTGATAATTTATTAACAATTCAGAAGCTTCTATTGCGATTGATTTTGCTAAGTTATCAGGAGTATGAAATTGTTTCCAATTTCTATCTTCTGTAAATTTTACTAATCTCTTAATGATTTTTTCCATATTGCACCTCACAAGTATTTTTCACTTTAATCTATTGTATCAAATATGGCTAACAAACAAAAGAAACTTATCGAAGGCGTTAAAAAAAACAGACTTTTCAAAGTCTGTTTTTAATATTATTCAATTCCAATCTTTTGTACTGGAACAAAAGGAATTTTCACTTCTCTTACCCCTGTATGAAATTCATTTATTACTCGAACTAGTAATCGATTTAGATATTCAACTTCAGTTTCTAAGGTTGAAGCTTCAATATGGTCTCCACCAATACCAGAATCATTTGTTAGATACAAATAAGTTCCACCTGTCATTAGTGCTTCATTTCTCAATAAGTATTCTGTGTATTTGTCTATTCCACTTGATGCCACAGGAATCATGTGAATACCTAGTTCAGAAGCTTGATATATTGCATCGTAATATCTTGTCATATCTTCTTGATTATTGTGAGGTGGTGCATCTAATACATGAAATAATAATTTTGTTGTATTATCATCACTCCAATTTTTATTTACAGCTTCGAAAAGAGCAATATCTACAGCTTCTTCGAAGTCTCCTCCTCCACCATAACTTTGTTCTACTAATATGTCTTTTAAAGCGTTTAAATCAGTGGTAAAATCAAAATATTTTGTAACATAATCATCTGATAAATCTCGATATAGTAATAAAGCTAATTTAATAACAGTATTAGGGTTTTCTAAACTAACTTGCGATATTACATATTCAATCTCAGCTTTTAAGAATGTAATTTCATCTCCCATTGAACCAGTAGTGTCAATTACAAACATGATTTCAATTATATCTTGATGTGTTTCAGTACTATTGTCTATATTAATTGTAACTATATTGTTTGTTTCATCATACTCGTAATTTAGATATATTATCTGTCCATCATAAGATACTCTTATTTCTGAAACTGAATCTAATTGATCAGTTTTAGGAAACAGATAAGCAAAACCATTCGCATTACTATATGAACGATAAATCACTTCTTGACTATCGTTTAGTAATTCTACTACTGCACCGTTAATAGCAAGTTCATTATTATTCAACACTACTTTTACCATATTTAAAGTGTCAAAGTATCCGACATTGTTGTAATAATCCAAGAATACTCCTTTTGTTAAATCTTGAGAAACTTCAAATAATGATAAATAGAAATCGTATTCTAATATATCATTCGATTCACTCCCAGATAGTTGCCCTGATTGAATACCATTATCTCCATACATAGTACCTTCTGAAAACATATAACTGTCTCCACCGGATTTTGTAGATATATCACTAAGTCCAGTTGTAATTGCATAAATACCATCTTCTAAGTCGGTATATCCATCTTCTAGGTCGGTATATCCATCTTCTTCAATTATTGTAGAATCAATCTTGTCTTTTGATAAATAACTATTTCTCTCTAATTCAGAATTCGAACAACCTACTAAAATAAA
>CAYYOU010000223.1:0-2633 GCA_964473425.1 uncultured Candidatus Izemoplasmatales bacterium
GCATTGTTTATTTAAACAAACACCTTGTTTAACTTGTTTATCACACGCAACATCATAAAAATTAGCTGTAGGACCACATATATCATGAATGTAACCTTTAAAATCAACATCTTCTGTGATTTTAACTGCTTCTTTCACAATTGAGTCTTTTGATCTTGATTGGATTATTCTTCCTTGATGATATGTTAATGCGCAAAAACTACATCCACCATAACATCCTCTATTGCTAATAATTGAAAACTTGACTTCATCTATAGCAGGAATATGTCCAAGTTTCTTATAGATTGGATGAAAATTTCTCTCAAAAGGAAGATTATAGACTTCATCCATTTCTTCTTTTGATAATGGTCTGTTTGGAGGGTTTTGAATAATAAGATGATTTCTGTATTCCTCAAATAATGGTTTTGCACTAATGTGATCTGTGTTATTGTGCTTTATCAAAAAACTTTTTGCGTAAGTTTTTTTACTGTTTAATATTTGGTCATACGTTGGTAATTCAATAGCGTTTTCTGGAATATAGTCTCTGTTTTTAGTCTTAAAAACAGTACCTTTAATAAAGATTATGTCTTTAATATCTAGTCCGCTTCTTAAGTACTCAGCTACCTCAATAATGCTTAATTCACTCATTCCGTAAACTAAAATATCTGCCTTAGAATCTATTAGAATGCTTTTCCTTACATTATCTTTCCAGTAATCATAATGAGCAAGTCGTCTAAGTGATGCTTCAATTCCGCCAATTATGATATTAGAATTAGGAAATAATTCTCTAACTTTTTGAGAATATCTGATAGTAGCATAATCTGGTCTAAGTCCCATTTTACCGCCAGGTGAATACATATCTTTTGTTCTTCTTCTTTTTGAAACTGAATAATGATTCACCATTGAATCAATATTTCCACTTGATACTAAAAATCCTAGTTTTGGAGTTCCCAGTACAAAGAAGTCCTCATTTCTATTAATGTTTGGTTGCGGAATTATACCGACACTAAACCCATAAGACTCTAACATCCTTGAGATAATTGCAACACCAAAAGAAGGATGATCAACATAAGCATCACCACTGATAAATACAAAGTCTAAACTTTCAATATTTCTTTCTATTAAATCATCTTTTGATATTGGTAAAAACATAGTATCACCTTTGAACAAATTTATTGTTTATTTCTTTTTTTAACTGTACATAATTTGGAGATAATTTTTTAAGTAATGCATAGTATTCTTTTGAATGGTTATGATGTACTAGATGCGTTATTTCGTGTAAGAATACATATTCAAGATACTCAATATTATAATGTACTAAATACAAGTTAATGTTGATAGTTCTAAGTATTGGATTACAACTTCCAAACCTTGTATTCATATACCTTGTTTTTAGAGATATATTGTTGATATCTACAAAGAGGTTATCTTTGTATTTTTCTTTTAATAGATTAAGTTCTTTAAGTAGAACTATTTTGTTCATTTTCTTATATGCTTTTTCTAATTGATCAATTTCCATTTCTGGTTCATATACTTTTAAATCACGATGAGAAATGAGAATTTCTTTCGCCTTTATATCTTCGACTTTAAGATACTCTTTTCCAAAATAATAAAACAGATTATTATCATAAGTAAATTGATTCGAAAGTTTGTATTTCTTAATAAATGCTTCTTTATTTTTATAGATGTAATCAAGAATCTTTTTAGGTTTTTGACTTCTAGAAGCATTTATCTGAATATATCCATTTCTCTTAAAATAGAAATAAGTATTTTTATTTTTCTTATAGCTAATTTGATACTTAATGATTGTGTCATCTAATGTTAATTCTTTTATCATAGTACTTTAATTAATTCCTTTAGTACTTTTGCTGCGTTTAAAGAAGCTTCACTCAGGAATTTATAAAAATCATTGTCTTGATTTTCATCATCAATTAAATCAGAAATGCTTCTATAAATTATAAAAGGTATATTATATATGGTTGCTGTATGAGCAATAGCTCCGGCTTCCATTTCGACAGCATAGATATCGTCATAAAGTTCATTAACATCTTTTATTTTTTCTTTAGAATATACAAATTGATCTCCACTAGCGACTTTACCTATTACATAATCAAATTTAAGCTTATTCAAAATCATTTTAGTTTTGTTTAGTAATGTCTCATCTGCATAGAATAATGCATCTGATCCAGGCACTTGACCTTTGACATATTTCCCAAATGATGCGACATCAAAATCATGATATAAAACTTCTTTAGAAATAACAACATCTTTATGTTTTACACCATTTTGTCCCCCGGCAACTCCGATATTAATAATACATTTTACATCAAAATTCTCAATTAAAATTGATGTTGTTATTGCAGCATTAACTTTACCAACTCCAGCTAATACTATAACGACATCTTTATTGTTAATTGTTCCTTTGTAAAAAGTTCTTACTTTCAACTTGATTTCTTCAACATTTGAAACTTCTTTCAGTATTGTTGATATTTCTTCGTCTAAAGCTCCTATTATTCCTATCACAGAAAAACCTCCTTGATTATTAAAATAAGAATGTTTTAAACATTCTTATTTTACGTCAATTATTTTAACTTTTACTTCTTTTTTTGTTTCAGTTTTTGAAAATTTTTGATAAGTCTGTTTTTTCCCATGTG
>CAYYOU010000224.1:0-2619 GCA_964473425.1 uncultured Candidatus Izemoplasmatales bacterium
AGTTTTATTTCTTCAAAGATGGAATTAAATTGCAAAATCCATTTAAGAGTTATGCATTCAAATCATTCTTAAAGATTGTTAGAACAGGATTTGTCATTATGTTTGCATATTTCTTAAGTTATTTAATTTTAGGGTTAGACAGGGTCTTTATTGAACATAATTATTCTTTAGTAGATTATGCAATATACTCCTTTGCCTATTCGATAATTGCAGTCTTTCTTGTAACACTTAATTCACTTAATAGTTTTATCTACCCATTACTTTCAAGAGTACATCATGATAAGATAAAAGAACAATATCAAGATATGTCATTTTATATTAATACATTCTTTACAGTAGCTATGATTGGCGTTCCATTTATAATCGTATTTATCAGATGGTTTTTACCAGATTATGTGGAATCAATTCCATTCTTCATCGTATTAGTCCCTGTCATATTATTCCAGACTCATTATAGTTTGAAGTATTGGCAATTCTATAATTTGCGTAAAAACGCAAAGAATTTCATCTTGGTTAGTGTCTTTGGCTTTTTTATTGGATTTGGATTAAATATGTATATTTTAAAAACAGATCAACCAATTATTTACTATGCTTTCGCAACAATAATTAGTTTGATGATATGGATTTCCTTGTTGGAAATTGATTTTAATAAACATTTCAAAATATTTGAGATTAAAACATTTGTATACTTTATTACTATTGCGATTGGAACAACTGTATTATCGTTTGAATACAATCTTACCTATTTAATCATTGTTCCAAGTATCGTTGTATTTATATATGGAGTAATGTATTTTAAAAAAGCAACAGAGTTAATTAAAACTATATATACATCATTAATAGGAGGGAAATCATGAAGAGAGTAATTACATATGGAACATTTGATTTATTACACTGGGGACATATCAATTTATTGAAAAGAGCAAAAGCTCAAGGAGATTATTTGATAGTTGCATTATCGACAAATGAGTTTAATGATTTAAAAGACAAAAGATGTTATCACAACTACATGCACAGAAGAATGCTTTTAGAAGCAATCAAATATGTAGATGAAGTTATTCCTGAAGAAACATGGGAACAAAAGAAACAAGACGTTATCGACTATAATGTTGACATTTTTGTGATGGGTGATGACTGGAAAGGCAAGTTTGACTTCTTAAAAGATTATTGTGAAGTAATCTATTTGCCTAGAACAGAAGGCATTTCTACCACGAAAATTAAATCTGAGATTGAAAATAAAGTTTAAGGGTGAGAAATATGGATATTTTAGTAACTGGTGGAACTGGATATATTGGAAGCCATACTGTAGTTGAACTAATCAAGGCAGGACATAATGTTATTATCGTAGATAACTTATATAACAGTACGATAGATGTCATTGATAAGATTGAGACAATTACAGGTAAGAGAGTTAAATTTTATCAAATAGATTTATGTGATAAGAAAAAAACAGAATTAATTTTTAAAGAAAACAAAATGGATTCCGTAATTCATTTTGCTGGTTATAAAGCAGTTGGTGAAAGTGTAATGAAACCACTGATGTATTTCCAAAATAATCTAGTTAGTACAATGAATGTATTAGAACTAATGGTTGATTATCATGTTAATCAATTTGTTTTTAGTAGTTCAGCAACGGTGTACGGGAATCCAGATGTATTACCAATAAATGAACTCTCACCACTATCAGTAACAAATCCTTATGGACGATCAAAACTGATGATTGAAGAAATCTTAGGAGATTTATCGAAATCAAATCCTAATATGAAAATTAGTGTTCTAAGATATTTTAATCCAGTAGGTGCACACGAATCAGGATTAATTGGGGAAGACCCTAATGGTATTCCCAATAATCTTGTGCCATATGTTAGTAGAGTAGCTACAGGGCAATACGACAAAGTAAATGTCTTTGGAGATGACTATGATACAATTGATGGCACTGGAGTTAGAGACTATATTCATATTGTAGATTTAGCACTTGGTCATATCAAAGCATTAAATTATCTTCAAGAAAACAAAGGAATTCATTATCACAATCTTGGTACTGGTAATGGGTATTCTGTTCTAGATATTATTAATACATATAAAGAAGTATCTAAAAAAGAAATTAACTATCAAATCACATCTAGAAGAAGTGGGGATATAGCATCTTGTTTCGCTGATCCAACAAAAGCAAAAGACGAGTTAAACTGGGTTGCGACTAAAAATTTAAAAGATATGTTAGAAGACACATGGCATTTCACTCAAAATCAACAAAAAAAGAAATAGAGTTGAAATGAAATCATAGAATTGTTCTTTAGTGCATTTAAGACTAAATGTATTTATTAACAAAAACTTGTTATATTTATAAATTAGATAGAAAATTGTTTAGTGAAGCCTCTGGTAAAAACATTGCGTTTGATTGGATATTAGGGTATAATAAGCTTAATGATAAAAAGAAAAGTGACATATTGAAATATCATAGATATTCTTTTGTTGTGCGCAATGGATGGTATCTTAAAATTTTCTTATTAAGAAAATTGTATGGAGATGTGTGTTTGTACCATGTACCTAGAATTTTAACAACTCCTGACTTTGGAACATCATTGATATAAAAAAGTGCTTAAAAGTCTATTTATAGAC
>CAYYOU010000225.1:0-2612 GCA_964473425.1 uncultured Candidatus Izemoplasmatales bacterium
CGTGGATGAGAGTTGCACTTAAATATAATAATGAATCAATGAGACCAAAACTAGCATTATTAGGAAACTCAATATTTGAAGAAGATGATTACAGTAAGGTTCCTGATTTAATAGACACATTATTTTCTGGTTGGGGAGCAAATACTCGCCTTAGCCAAGAAAAACTAAATATAACTGAACAAAACATTGAAGAACTAATTGAAAATGCACTTGCCTTAGGAAGTCTAGGAACAGTTATTGAAGTTAACTATGATGTTGCTAAAGAAATTATGAAACAATCATTAGAAGAGGTGTAATATGGAAAATAAAGACTATAAAGATATACTTTCTTATATGTACGAAGGAGTTTATGTTGTAGATAGACAAAGAAAGATTATCTTTTGGAATTCTGGAAGTGAACAAATTACAGGGTACAAAAAAGAAGAAGTAATGAATAGCTTTTGTCACGATAACATATTACAACATGTTACAGCTGATGGGACAGAACTTTGTTTTAGAGGATGTCCATTACATAGCACTTTAGAAACTGGTGAGATTAGGGAAGCAGATGTCTTTTTACACCATAAATCAGGGCATAGAGTTCCGGTAACCGTTAAATCAATTCCAGTTGTTGATAATGAAAATAATATTGTTGCTGCAATTGAAGTTTTTACTGATTCAAGGTATAAACAGGCAACTTATGAAGAAAATAGAAGATTGAAAGATCTTCTCATCATAGATGAGTTAACAGGTATTTCAAATAGAAGACATCTAGATTTTTATTTAGGTAATAAGGTATTAGAGTCTGGGGAGTTTAACACTTCTTTTGGAATTCTATTTTTCGATATTGATCATTTTAAAAATGTGAATGATAATCACGGACATATCGTCGGGGATAAAATTTTAAAACTTGTATCTAAAACGATTAAATCAAGTTTACGACTAGAAGATAAAGTTGGAAGATGGGGCGGAGAAGAGTTCATTGCTTTAATTAAAACTGATGACAAGATGGAATTAACTATTATTGCAGAAAAGCTTAGATCACTTGTAGAACATTCTTATTATCAGACTAAAGATAATAAGAACTTGGGAGTTACAATCTCAATTGGTGGAACAATGTATGAAAAAGGCGAAACTGCTGAATCATTGATCTCAAGAGCAGATAAAAATATGTTTTATTCAAAAGAAAATGGTCGAAATAAAGTAACAGTAAAATAGACTTTTTAGTCTATTTTTAGTTATGCTAATGACAGAATAGTTCTAATATGATACAATCAATATTGAGAGAAAAAAATATAATTTACAGGGAGTGAAATCATGAAAATAATGGCCGTTAATGCAGGCAGTTCATCTTTAAAGTTCCAATTACTTGAGATGCCTTCCGAATTAGTAATTATAACTGGAATAATTGAGAGAATAGGAATTGAAAATTCTGTTATTAAAATTAAAACAAATGGTACTAAGATTCAAGAATTAGTTGAAGTAAAGGATCATAGTGTTGGTGTTGAACTTGTTTTAAAAAAATTAATCGAATTAAAAGCTATCTCTTCTATAAATGAAATTGATGGTGTTGGACATCGCGTTGTACATGGTGGAGAAAAATTTAGTCATTCTGTAGTAATTACTGGCGAAGTAATTAAAGCGATTGAAGATGTAAGTGATTTGGCACCTTTGCATAATCCTGCAAACTTAACAGGAATTAAAGCTTTTCAAAAAGCTTTACCACATATACCTGGAGTTGCTGTTTTTGATACAGCATTTCATCAAACAATGTCAGAAGAAACATATCTTTATGGAGTTCCTTATGAATGGTATGAAAAATATGGAGTAAGAAAATATGGATTTCACGGTACATCTCATAAATATGTAAGTTTAAAAGTTGCAGAACTAATGGATAAAAAGCCAGAAGACATAAATGTTATCGTACTTCACCTTGGTAACGGAGCAAGTATTTGCGCAGTTAAAGGTGGAAAAAGTGTTGATACTTCAATGGGATTCACTCCTCTTGCCGGAATAATGATGGGAACAAGAAGTGGAGACATTGATCCTGCAATAGTAGAATATATTTGTGATAAAGAAAATAAATCTGTAGGTGAAGTTATTTCCGATTTGAATAAGAAATCAGGTTATATAGGAGTTAGTGGAAATTCAAGTGATTCTAGAGATTTATGGACTGCAGCTCACGCTGGAGATAAACAAAGCTTACTTGCAATTAAAAAACAAATCAAAATGATATCTGACTATATAGCAGCATATTACGTTACAATGGGATCTGTTGATGCAATTTGTTTTACTGCGGGTGTTGGAGAAAACGCAATATTCACAAGACAATTAATCGCAAAAAGACTTGCTCCTCTAGGTGTTATACTAGATGAAGAAAGAAATTTTGTAAGAGGAGAAGAACGTTTGATTTCTTCAGACGATTCAAAAATAAAAGTATACTTACTACCAACAAATGAAGAAGTAATGATAGCACGTGATACTTTAAGACTTTCAAAATAAGCGAGGTAATCTCGCTTTTTTTTTAGAAAATGAAAAATAGTTACTATTCTTGTATGGTATAATTAAGAAAGCATAGCGGTAGTGTCAAAAGTTTAATGGAAAGATGAATTAAAAGGCATAAACCGAGTTAA
>CAYYOU010000226.1:0-2599 GCA_964473425.1 uncultured Candidatus Izemoplasmatales bacterium
TTCTACTATATCCTCTTTCTTTTGCTTTATCTTCTTGATTAGCTATCGTTTCAAGGCCACCAATCCCACTACCATAGTAAACTCCAATAGTATCCATGTCCTCATTTTCAAAGTCTAATTTCGAATCAATTACAGCCTCTTTTGTAGCAACGAGTGCATGTTGAACAAAACGGTCTAATCTCTTTACTTGTTTTTTTCCAAAAAATTCATCAAAATCAAAATCTTTGACTTCTCCGCCTATTCTAACATCAAGTTCACTTGCATCAAAACGCTTTATAAAGTCAATTCCATTTACCCCTTTTTTTGCACTGTCCCACATATCTTTTACATTATTTCCAATTGGGCTAATGGCACCAAGGCCTGTTATAACTACTCTTCTTTTCATTATTCATTTCCTCCGATTAATATCATTAAATCATTCCGCCATTAACACTAATAACTTGCCCAGTAATATAGCTTGCTTTATCACTAGCTAAGAACAAAACAGAGTCTGCTACATTTTGTGCAGTTCCAAATTTATTTAATGGTATTTGAGCAAGATATTGTTCTTTTACTTCATCAGTTAAAGAATCAGTCATTTTGGTTTGAATGAATCCAGGAGCAACTGCATTGCAAGTCACACCACGTGTTCCAAATTCTTTTGCGAGTGACTTTGTAAGACCAATAATCCCTGCTTTACTTGCAACATAATTTACTTGTCCAGCATTCCCAATTATCCCAACCACACTTGCTATATTAACTATTGTACCTCTTCTA
The DNA here is from genome assembly GCA_964473425.1 of uncultured Candidatus Izemoplasmatales bacterium. Taxonomy (GTDB): domain Bacteria; phylum Bacillota_I; class Bacilli_A; order Izemoplasmatales; family Izemoplasmataceae; genus JAFGXW01. Next base: position 757 of record CAYYOU010000226.1, read on the forward strand.
TTTTTTAACATGTGTCTTGTAACACTTTTACACATGTTCCAAGTTCCTTTTAAATTTACATTAATCACACTATCAAATTCTTCTTCACTCATTCTCATCATTAAATTATCTCTAGTAATTCCTGAATTATTTACAAGAATATCAATTTTTCCGAATGACTTTATAGATGTTTCTACAATGTTTTTAGCTTGATCAAGTACTGAAACATCACCTTTCACGGCAATCGCTTTCCCACCTAGTTTTTCAATCTGTGCTACTAAATCAAATGCTAATTCTTCCTCGAATAAATAATTTACTACAACATTTGCTTTTTCTGTTGCAAATTGTAAACAAATCTCTTTACCAATTCCTGTGTTACCACCTGTGACAATAACTGTTTGATCTTTGAAAGATTCCATAATTATTCCTCCTTTAAGAATTCTAATAAATTTTCTAATGTGCTAATATCTTCAACATTATAAATGTCTAGTTTTCTATCTATCTTTTTTACAAAACTACATAACGTTTTTTTAGGACCAATCTCTATAAATGTAGTAGCTCCAGAGTCAATTAATCTTTCAATCATTTGATAAAAACGAACACTACTTGTTATTTGATCTACCATGCTGTTTTTGATATTTTCCTTATAAAAATCACCAGACACATTAAGCAATAAATTTCCTTTTGGCTCTGATAAACTAATTCCGTCCAAATAATCTCTGAATTTTAAACTAGCATCAGCCATTAATTCTGTATGAAATGGGCCACTAGTATTAAGTAAAATTGTTCTTTTAGCTCCTGCTTCTATTGCAAGTTTGTTAACATTTAAAACAGCTGATTCAACTCCAGAAATCACTAATTGACCATAGGTGTTATAATTTGCTATTTTAACATATTCTTTTGATGCATTTACTATCTCTTCAAGCACACTAGTTTCAAGCCCTAGTATTGCACTCATTTTTCCATCAACTAAAGTTGAAGATTCAGACATAAATTGTCCTCTTTTTTGAAGAATCTTTAATCCTGTTTCAAAATCAAACACTTTCGTATTAAACAATGCCCCGTATTCTCCAAGAGATAATCCAATATTATAGTCTGCTTTAATATCATTTATTTTTAATACTTCAAGTATTGAAGCATACAATGTAAACATTGCAACTTGAGTGTATAAAGTGTCACTCAATTTTTCTTCATCATTAAACATGATATCTTTTAGACTATATCCTAAAATAGAATCAGAAAAATCAAAGATTTTTCTTACTTCTTCATAGTTGTCATATAACTCTTTACCCATTCCAACATACTGTGCGCCTTGACCTGAAAACATAAATACTTTTTTCATTAAAGTATCCCTTTATATACAAGACTATTCAAAAATATATCGTCAAGTATTTCCTTAACAGTTCTAATTTCTTTTACAAGTCCTGCGCTTTGTCCGGCCATTATACTTCCATTATCCATATCACCATCAAATACAGCTTTTCGTAATGATCCCAGAGTTAATTCCTCTAGTTCCTCTAATTTAATTTCTCCATATTTTGTCATCTCTATATATTTTTTTGACATTTTATTTTTTATAACTCTAACTGGAGCACCAGAATTCACTCCAGTTACAACAGTATCTGTATCTTTCGCTTTCACAACTTTATTTTTATAATTTATATGAATTGGGCACTCTTCACTAGCGAGTAACACAGTTCCAAGCTGTACCCCTTTTGCACCAAGTGCAAAGGCAGCATCAAGTCCTCTGTGATCGGCAATTCCACCAGCAGCAATTACAGGTATATCTACTGCATCACAAACTTGAGGTACTAATGTAAATGTAGTACTTTGTCCAATATGTCCTCCTGCTTCTGTTCCTTCA
>CAYYOU010000227.1:0-2571 GCA_964473425.1 uncultured Candidatus Izemoplasmatales bacterium
CAATTAGTTTGAATTAAGTTATATTCATCTATTTTATATTTCTTTAATATCTTATCTAATAATTCTGTTCTAACTGTAACGTAGATTTCAAGTTTAGACATAAGCATCTCTAAGAAGATATCGTGAAAACATTTATCATCTAATTCTAATAATCCTATCTCATCTAAAAACAGAGGAGATACATTTTGTTTGATAAGTTCTCTTATTTTTATTTCCACATCTTTTACCGTGCTTTCACTAAACATATAAGGACCAATCTGACAACACTTAACGAAGTCCTTTTCACTATATATATCCCTGATAACAAGTAGTTTCTTCTCACTAGTTGCTAAATGCAAGATATCATAACTATGTACAATGTTATTGTTCATGTTTTTAATAGAAATAAATCCATCACCTTTTTTAAGAGATTTATAGATGTCTAAAATCGTAGTTGTTTTAGAAGAATTAATCTTCCCAGTAACGATATTTAGCATTTTTTATACTTTCTCTCATATGTTTATGTCCTGTTTTATTATATCCCAGAGCTAAAATTTCAGCAGCTATAGATATCGCAATCTCTTCAGGACTTCCCCCACCAGTATCTAGACCAATAGGTGAATAGAAATTCTTTAAGTTTATATCTTTACCAAACTTATCGTATGTCATTTTTAAATAATCCATTAACTTTTCAGGTGAACAAAGCATACCAATGTAAGCCGGTTCTATTCCAAGTTCAATAACTTTATTAATTACATTGTAATCATGTTCATGTGATGGTGTACAAACAACAATCATACTGTTTTCTTTGATTCCATCTTCTACAATGAAATCAGTAAATGATTTGTGTATTTTCTGATTTGCTCCACTAAATGCTTCATATACTTCTTTACGATCATCAACAACGGTAATATGATAATTCATTGTATTCAAAACATTTGTTAAGGCTTGCCCTACATGTCCAGCCCCAAAGATATATACATTATTTTTAACTCCTATATATTCATAAAATAATGTTACAATACCTCCACAAATCATTTTTAGAGCTTTTGCATCTTCAACTAATTTCCCTCCAGTAAGAGAATACTTTTCTAAAAAGCTTTCTCTTTTTTTAAGTAGTTCTTTACAGTTTTCTCTAGCAACATATTCTATTTGTCCCCCGCCAACTGTACCAAATGCTTCTCCAGTTTCACTAACAACCATTTTTTTCCCTATTTCAACTGGTCCATCGCCTTTTTTCTCTACTACTGTTACTAAAATACACGATTCTCCTCTATTCTTGAATCGCATCATCTCATCAAAAACTTTACTCATTGTATCACTTCTTTCCCTGTAAGTTTATACTGTAATATCTAGTCAAAACACTGCATCGTGTTTTGACTAGATAAACGATTAAAGTGTAAAGGTAGCTACTGCAGCGACTAAAAGTAACATTGCAGCAAATACTGGCTTAATATCTAAATTGAAATCTAATTTTCTTCCAATAGATTCATCAGCATAAATTAAAGAACTTGCAAGTAATCCTCCGATTACCCCACTAATTAGTGTAAATTGAATTAAATTTACAACACTAAGTAATGGATCAGCTGCGAAACCAGTTGTAGCTAGTATTATTAACATATAAAAGACATAACCAACTCTCCAACCAATACTTGCAACTTGTGCAGCTGCTAATTTATTAGTTACTTTTTCAGATGTAAAAAGCATTACAACTGCAAATACAAGTAATGATTCTAACACGATAGAAATCATTGGATTGATTGTTTTGTAAATACTAAATGATGGTAAAAATAAGTCAATCGATTTAATTGCAGCAGCAACTCCACCTATTAGTAATAAAGCTGCTTTCGAATTTGTTTTGTTGTAAGCTCTAAGCAATATAACAGAAGCAATAGGAAACATTATTGTTCCAGCAATCATTGCTGGAATGAAATGAAGAAAATATCCTAGAGTTGCTTCTAAAAATCCCCACATAGCTCCATAAAATATTATTTGAGTAATTAATTTAAGTTTTTTGTTTTCCATAATTATTTTCCTCCTTTTTCTAACTCTTTTATAGCCATAAGTATTTTTTCAGGAGTAATCGGCAAAGTTGTAATTCTAACTCCAACTGCATTATATATAGCATTAGCTAATGCTGCAGGTGGAGTATCGATACCGATTTCACCAACACTTTTTGCCCCATAAGGACCTGATTTTTCATAACTGTCAGCAAATTCAGTTGTTAAATTATGAATCTCACGACGAGTCGGAATTCGATAATTCATCATGTCATTTGTAATTAGCTGTCCAGATTTTGAATATAAAACTTCTTCATACATTGCCATTCCAATACCTTGTACAATTCCACCTTCTACTTGCCCTTTAGCAAGCATCGGATTAATTGTAGTACCACAATCAACAATACTAACGTAATCTATTATGTCTACTTCCCCTGTTTCAATGTCTAAATCGATTTCCACAAAACCTGCCATAAATGGTGGTGGAGACTTCGTTCCATAATAACTACTTGTTATTTGAAGTTGTTTTTGGTCTTCATTATAAAATAGTCTATTTGATAAATCTTTTAAAGTGATTTCTTGTTCACCAGAT
>CAYYOU010000228.1:0-2562 GCA_964473425.1 uncultured Candidatus Izemoplasmatales bacterium
ACAACGTATCAAACACAAGTATTGTTTGATGTAAATTTAGATTTTGAAGAGAGTTCATTTAACTCGATAATTGGTCAAAGTGGTAGTGGAAAATCAACACTTCTTAATATTGTTGGAACACTTGACAAACCAACAAATGGTGTTGTGAAAATCAATGGTATATCTACAGTTGATATGAACAAAAATCAACTGGCTGAACTTCGTTCTGAAACACTAGGATTTATCTTTCAGTTTCATTATTTACTACCAGAATTCACTGCATTAGAAAACGTTTTGATGCCAATTAGAATTAAAAAACAAAAAATTACAAAAGAAGTAATGGATAGAGCACTTGAACTGATGGAATTGGTGGGATTAACTCATGTAAAAGATAATCTGGCTACTAATATGAGTGGTGGACAACAGCAACGTGTTGCAATAGCTAGAGCACTTATGAGTGAACCTAAAATCATATTGGCTGATGAACCAACAGGAAATCTTGATAGTGATACAACCGAACAAGTATATGATTTATTAAGAAAAATAAACAAACGTTTTAAAACAACCTTTATTATCATAACTCATGATAGAAGAATTGCTGAAAAAGCAGACCGAATTATTGAGATTAAAGATGGAAAAGTGCATCTAGATATTAAGAAATAATCAAAACTGAGAATTCAATTGAATTCTCAGTTTTATTTGTGGTGGTCAGTATTTTTATTCATTATATTGAGGAGAGAAAGAGATGATTTTTAAAAAGGAAAAGCAATTTCAGTTTTTTTCAACCACAATCTATTTTGTTTTACTTTGTATTTTATGTAATATATGATATATTTTAATATATATATAAGATGAGGTATTTGATATGGAAAATGTTAAAGATTTAACAAGAAGAGAACAAAGAGAAGAGATAATCAAGAAATTATACGAAATAGATATCAACAAAGAATTTTTAGATGTTGATTCAAATAATAATTATATTATTGAAGCAATAGAAGGTGTCTTAAGCAATCTAGATAAAATTGATGATATTATTATCAAAAATTTAGTAAACTGGAAAATCAACCGTTTGTCTTATGTCGATCGTGCGATTATTCGTTTTGCTGTATATGAACTTTACTATACAGATACTGCACATGAAATTGCAATTAATGAAGCATTGAATTTAACTCGTAAATTTTCTGATGAAGGTGACAGCAAAATGGTTGGGTTCACGAATAAAGTACTAGACAACATAAAAATATATTTGAAAAAGTAGGGATACAATGGATGAAAAAAAATATCTTACTGTGACAGCTTTAACAAAATATATAAAATATAAGTTTGATAAAGACACACATTTAAAAAATGTGTTTTTGAAAGGGGAAATTTCCAATTTCAAACATCACTCTAGAGGACATTTTTATTTTACTTTGAAAGATGATAAAGCACAAATAAGTGCTATTATGTTTGCTTCAAATTCAAGTAAGATTGTATTTACTCCAACGGATGGAATGAGTGTCATTGTTGAAGGATATATTAGTGTCTTTGAAAGCAGTGGAAACTACCAAATATACGTTAACAAGATGAGCGAAGATGGACTTGGAAATCTTCATATAGCTTATGAACAACTTAAAAAGAAATTAGCTAATGAAGGATTATTTGATGCAAGCCATAAAATATCGATACCAAAATACCCAAAAACAATTGCAGTGTTAACGAGTCCTACTGGAGCAGCAGTTAGAGATATTATCAATATTGTAAATAGAAGGTATCCTCTAGCAAGCATAATAGTTTATCCAACGTTAGTTCAAGGAGAATATGCTAAAGACTCAATCGTTTCACAGCTTAAAAAAGTAAATAGTCAAATGTTAGGTGATGTGATTATTTTGGGAAGAGGTGGAGGAAGTATTGAAGATTTGTGGCCATTCAATGAAGAGACAGTAGCTTATGAAATTTATAATTCTAAGATTCCTATCATTTCAAGTGTTGGACACGAAACTGACTTCACAATTAGTGATTTTGTAGCTGATTTAAGAGCCCCAACACCTTCAGGTGGTGCAGAACTTGCAGTTCCAGATCAAATAGAGTTATTGAATTATTTAGATAGATTGAATAATCAAAATAGAAATAGTTTAAATCAAATTTTGAAATACAAAGTGGAATCGTTGAAAAGGATAGAGAGTTCTTATGTGTTTAGAGATCCTCTTAGGGTTACACAAGATAAATCTAAAAGATTAGATTATGCAATTGAAAAATTGGAGTTATTGAATCCTATAAATAGACTTCAACAAAGTAAAATTGATTTAAATAAGACAATGAAGTCTCTTCAAGATTATTACAATAGATATCTAACAAGAAAACAAAATGAATATGTGTTATCAATTAATAAACTAGAGCTTCTGAATCCGTTATCTATTATGAAAAAAGGCTATTCAGTTGTAAAAATAAATAACAATGTAGTTAAAAGTGTAGATGAAATAATGATTGAAGATAATATCGAGATATTAGTTAGTGATGGTACGCTTAATGCGAAGGTTACTAGCAAAAGAAAGGATGAATAATATGAGTGAAAAAACTTTTGAAAAAGCACTTTCCGAATTA
>CAYYOU010000229.1:0-2545 GCA_964473425.1 uncultured Candidatus Izemoplasmatales bacterium
ATTAGTGAGGGATGAAATATAGCCAATCTAATAAATCAGTTTGATAATCAAATCATTTAGTAGTATAATAAAAACAACTAAAACAGCAAAATAATTTCATATAATATTCAACATGTTGTAACTTAATTTTTAAAAATCGAAATATGATTATTAGGAAGTAGAGCTATGCATAAAAGAATAGTTATAATATTGGTTTTGATTTTAATAACCTTAACAGGTTGCAGTTCAAAAGCAGTAGACGATGCTTTTACATTTAGTGTGCTTTACAATGAAACTCAGGACAACCCATATGAAGAGGACTGGGTAATTCTAGAGGAATACAAGGATGAAAATAATGTGACAATGGATATTAGGCTAGGAGATAATGCAGATTATGAAAAGGCAATTGAATTAAACTTGAAATCAGATTTTCCACCAGATGTAATTCTAAAATGTTGGCCGGATACTATAGAAAGTTACGCGAATGATGGACTATTATTAGCAATAAGCGATTATGAATATTTGATGCCGAACTATAAAGCATATATTGAAAAAAATAATTTGCAACCTGAAATTGATGAATTAAGATTGACCAATGGTAAATATTATATTCTTCCAGGTTATCAACGAGAGCTTCAAGTTCAGCAATGGATTTATAGACAAGATATCTTTGAAGAAAATAACATTTCTATGCCAACGAATTACGATGAATTGTTTGAAGCATTGGTTATACTAAAAGAAATATATCCAGAATCAACTCCGATAACAGCGTCATGGGGCGGGGCACACTTATTGAGTATGATGGGTGCCGGATATGGGATACCTGCAGGTTGGTCGGGAACAAGATTTTTTAATGAAGAGAATAATGAATGGGAGTTTTCACCAGCAACAGAAAACTATCGAGAGTTATATAGATTTCTAAACAAAAGTTATACTGCCGGAATATTAGATCCAGCGGTTTTTGATCAAAGTAATGAAGAGTTTATAGAAAAGATTGTAAATGGGAAGGCTTTAGTAACCGTAACTTGGGTTTCTTCAGGATTTGATAACTGGAATGAACAATTAGAAGAGAACGGAATATCAAATGGAAAATGGGCCGCTTTACCAGCTATGGAGAGTACAATAGGAATAACTGCGCTCCCACCTGTAAATACATTTAGAAAAGGATTAGTTATATCTGTAAATGCTACAACTAAACCATATTTTGAGGATATGATTAAATTCCTAGATTGGGCGATTTATTCTGAAGAAGGCATTGAACTCAGTTATTGGGGAATTGAAGGGCTGACATATGAAACAACAGCAGATGGCAAACAGTTCTTACCTGATATAATTACTCCAAAAAATTTAAACGGAACAACAAGGATGTCGGAGTATGGGTTTGATTTAATATTTAATCTAAACGAAGATGAGGAATTTGAGGACTATAAGAAACCAGATGACATAGTGATATTTCTTAAAAATTCTGAAAAAGCAAATGAAACTTTACAAAACAGTCCAAAGCTTTTATTAAGCGATAATGCGTTTGAAATGGCTAGAATTATTAGTGAAGATTTATCCAGCTATGTAGGCGAAACGAATAAGAAATTTATAACTGGGGAATTAAGCATTGATGAAGATTGGGATACTTATTTAGCTAAACTTTATGAGTTAGGATATGTGATTTTAGAGAATATATGGAATAATGCTTGGATCGAACAAAATAAATAGAAAGACATATCAACTACACCATAAAAATAAGCTTACTTACCAAGAAGAAAATTAAGGGTGAAAATCATGCATACATTGAGGACAAATAAAGAAAAGAAAAGTTCCGTAAGGTTTGTTTTTCTTTCGAAATATATATGGGTAGGTATAGGTTTGATTTGTGTTCTTATAACTATTGTCTTATGGAAAACAACTGAAGTAGGTAATTTAGAACAGTTATCGCAAAATGTGGAATCAATCACGGAAATTTATGCTAGCAAAATTGAAGGAAGAATGGATACCATCAATTTTGATTTAGAGGAACTTGCAGGATATGGTCCCCCAAATACTCTTGAAAAAGAGGATGACTGGGATATGCGCTCCAATTTTTATATTCAAAATATAATTGGTATTGCGAATATTGTTTGGCTTGATGAAGACTTAATCGTTCGCAGAGTCATGCCAACAGAGAATAGCGAATATACCATCAATAATAAAATAAATGGCGTACAATACAATTTTGATTACACAAATTTAATATTCCCAGTTTATAACGATGATGTTATTGTTGGGTTTATACTGGGTAATATTGATGTATCTAAGTTAATCTTATCGGTTGGTTATGAATTTGAAAATGATTACATGATACAAGTATTTGATGAAAATCAACTTTTAGCTTCTTCAGATAATTGGCAACAATTAGAAGTAGATATCTCAGCAAAAAGGGATATATCTTTCAACAGTAAAACTTTTAGTTTTGTGGTAACTCCAACAAAAGAGATGGTGTCTCTAAACATACGTAATTCATATTTTATTTTGATTTTTGGACTATTACTATCTATTATAATTTCAGGATATTTTATAACTACAAAAAGAACTA
>CAYYOU010000230.1:0-2511 GCA_964473425.1 uncultured Candidatus Izemoplasmatales bacterium
AAAAGAGGCTGTAAAGAAATGAAATCTTAAATGATTTTATGCTTTACGGCTTTTCTTTTAGAGTAAATCTATAAAAACGCTGAGAATCAGCGTTTTTTTAGTTGTTTAAGAATATTCCCTCTCAGAAATGTGGATAACTTTTAAATTGTAGTATTATCTATATTGTTTGTTATGAAATTTCTTTAGATTAAACCCAATTGCGATAAGATTTAACTCTAACTTTATTCCAGAAAACATGGTTCTTGTAAAACGACGGAATTTCATGTCTTCTTTGATAATACCGAATGCTCCTTCAACTTGAATAGAACGTTGGACTCTTAACTCAATTCCTAATTCTGAATTTAAGTTTTCTTGTACTTTTTGCTTAAGTCCTTTGAGTCCATTTAATACTGTGATCGTCCTATTGCCTGCTGCTTTTGTACATTTCTTTTTTTGACGACATCTGTCGCAGTAGAAACACTCATATTTTGTCATTGTATGTTCGTGTCTTATATATTTACTTTGATAATCATGTTGCTTAATAAACTTTTTATTATTAGGACAAATGTAATTGCCTGATTTATCTTGCCTTAAATTTGCCTGTTTGTATATTTGTTTTTTAAATTTAGGTTCTTTTTCTTTGGACCACATTTTATATTTTTGGAAAAGTTCCATTCCTTTTGATTCACAATATCGATAATTATCATATCCTCCGTATCCTGCGTCTGCGACTGGATATTTAGGATATCTATCATACATGATATTATATTTCTCTAATATTGGTTCAAAGGTTCTATCATCACTTCTTTGCTGATACGCATCAATAACCATTATATATTCATTACTTACTCCTATCTGAACATTATATCCAGGCTTAAGTTGCGCATTTCTCATGTGATCTTCTTTCATATGCATAAATGTTGCGTCATGATCTGTTTTAGAATAGCTATTTCTGTTTTCTCCTATTATCTTCAAATCATTATTATACTCTTTTAACTTATTGAAATATTCATTCATATTATCATATAATCGCTGTATAGGATGTTTTCTTGTGCCTTTACCATACACTATCTTGATACCCAAATAATCGATTAGTCCTACTAATCGATTAACTGTTTTCTCAAGCTCTTTTACTTTGTATTTCTCTTTTACTATTAATGATTTATATCCGTATTCTTGAATTATTTCATTATATTGTTTGATTTCTTTCGATATCTTTATATATAATTTGTCTCGAAACTTTAAAATAGATTTCTTCCATTTGAATGTATACTTGTTCGCGTCAGCTTCTATCTTTGTTCCGTCGATATATAATCTATCTATATCAATATCTTCTCGACTTATAATCTTTTGATTTATTTCGAGTAATAATGAATCTAGCTTTTCTTTGATCTCATTCATTACGTTATTAATTAAAGTATGTGATGGCGATGCCATTCCTTCAATTAAATACATAAATCTTATGTCATTAATACAGGCTTGTTCTATTGCTCTTGTACTTCTAAAACCAATCATATATCCAAAAAGTATGGCGTTCATTATCTTGACTCTGTTTTTTGGTATTCTTCCTAAATTAGAATTGCTACCAAAATATTTTTCTAGTCTTATTCCTTTCATAAGTTCAAGATAGGTATGTACCTCTGATTTAGGTGATAAAACAATTCCTAAATCTAATGGTAAAACCAATTGATTTGTTGTATAATTTTGTGTGTAATCTATAGGTGTTCGCATACCTTAATTATACCAAAAAACCGACCTCTTTTGAAGTCGGTTTTTACTTTAGTTATCCACTGGATAACTTATTGTTGTAAATTCTATTTCTTTACAGCCTCTTTTTTATGTTCCAAGAATGAATAATTCAATTCCTATTTTTTTATCTACTTTTCCAGATTTAATTTGATAATCTAACTCTTCAAGGCGGATAAGATGTTTCTTAACAGTACTCATTTTTACGCTTTTAGCATTTTTCATCATATAGTATGCTCTACCACTACTATAGTGATAATGAGTCGCTATATCTGATTGATCTTTTCCATCTTTTATTAATAATTTAACTTGAAGTATTTCTCTATATTTATTTACTAGAATTCCTAATATCCTTAAAGGATCTTCAGAATGCATTATTAAATCATTATAAATTTCAAGTGCAGTGCTTCTATTATTATCCAAGATATTATTGGTTATTTCATACACATTATCTTCAACGTTCTTAGTAATTACTTTTTTAATGACATTTATATCAACAAAATCAAGATTTTCAGCATACATTAATAATTTCTTCATCTCATTAACAGCAACTTGAGTATCATTTTCAACTCTCTTTATGAACTCATCGAGTGCTTCTCGATCTATATTTATATTTTGCTTGCCTAGTTGTCTTTTAACCCAGCTATTGAGATCAACTTTCTTCATTTGTTCGCAAAACAATACTTCCGCCTGTGCTTTGACGGCTTTAGTTACTGCTTTTCTCTCATCTAGTTTTGCATATGGTGCATTTATTATTAAAACAGTTTCCTCAACTGGTTTATTTAA